>CAZSUE010000100.1:0-10718 GCA_964609045.1 uncultured archaeon
TGCGATGCCGACAAAGATCCCGAACGCGACATCGGTGCGGAACGCGGAGCTATTGAGGAGCGAAAATTCCGTGGGATTGGACATGAACGCGGCCTCGACCAGCGCCGCGGGCATGGTGGTGTGTTCGAGCACATAGAGATGGTAGCCGAGGTAGGTATGGTCCGCATGCGTGCCGCGATCGTTGCGACCGCCGTACTGGACAACCGCATCCTGGAGCGACGCGGCGAGGTCGTAGCCCTCGCCCAATGGGACGCCCTCGGAGAGGTAATCGTAATAGAAGGTCTCCGTACCCTCGGCAGCGGTGGAGCCCGCGCTATTGCAGTGGACGCTGACATAGAGGTCCGCATCGTTCGAGTTCGCCAGCGTGGTCCGGTCCGAAAGCGAGATATTCGTATCGCTCTCCCGCGTCATGATCACCGTGGCGTTGGCGTTCTCTAATAGACTCTTGACCGTGAGCGCGATGTCGAGGTTGAAATCCGCCTCGTTCGGATAGCCGCCGCCGTCCACACCTAGTGCGCCGGGGTCGCTCCCGCCGTGACCGGGGTCGAGGCAGATGAGCTTGCCGTCGAGGCCAGCGGCGATCCCGCCGCCGATGGTGACGACCACCGACGCTTCGGCAGCCGCACCGGTGGTGTCGGTCACCGTGAGCGTGACGGTGTACTCGCCCGCCGAGCTGTAGGTGTGGTCCACGGTGACACCGGTCGCGGTGGCACCGTTGCCGAAGTCCCAGCTGTAGCTGACGATCGTTCCGTCGGGGTCGTACGAGCCGGAACCGTCGAACGAAAGCGGTGTGCCGACCTCGCCGCTCTGGTCCGTTCCCGCGTCGGCCACCGGGAGCTCGTTGCCATAATACCGCACCAGCCCGTTCATGATCCCTTGCGCCGCACGGTGCTGGAACGAGGGCGATGCGAGGAGCGCTTCCTCCGTTGGGTTCGACATGAACGCCACCTCGGCGAGCACTGCTGGCATATTCGTATTGGCCAGCACATAGGGATGGTAGCCGAGGTAGCTCATGTCCCCTTTCACGCCGCGGTCGTTCAGTTGTGTCATCGCCGCCAGCTCATCTTGGATCGGTACGGCGAGGGTGTAGGTCTCGCTCCGGTCCTCGTTATAGATCGTTTCCGTGCCGCCCACCGTATCCTCGCCGAACCAGTTGCTCTGGATATTGATATAGACATCCGCCTCCGCACTATTGGCGGCGAGGACGCGATCCTCCACCGGTACGGTGCTGTCGTCGTTGCGAGCAAGAAGCGCGGTACCGCCGAACGCGTTGACCATCGCTTCGAGCTCCAGCGCCATGGCCAAATTCACATTCTTGGCCAGCGTCCCGTTCGGCCCTTCCGGCCCTGTCGCCGTCCCCCCGAAACCGGGGTCGATGAAGACACTCCGGCCGTTGACACCCGCCACCGTCCCGATGGTGACCTCGACGGTGTCGCGGTCGACGCCGCCGTCCGCGTCGGTGACGACCAGCTCCACCGTATAGCTGCCGTTGGTCGCGTAGCTGTGCGACGGTGTGGCGCCGGAGCCGGTGGCGCCGTCGCCGAACTCCCAGTGGTAGCTCTGGATCGTCCCGTCGGCGTCGTACGAGCCGCTGCCGTCGAAGCCGATCGTTTCTCCCGCTTCCGCGCTTCGGTTGGCCCCTGCGTCGGCGACGGGGAGCTGGTATCCGAAAAAGCGAAGGATCGCGTTATAGAGGCCCTGTGCACAATCATGCTGGAACGCACTACTGTTGAGGAGCGCCTCCTCCTCGCTGTTGCTGATGAACGCGGGAAATACCATCACCGACGGCATGGTCGCTTCGTTCAGGATAGAGATGTCGCTGCGATCGTTATAGCCGTTGTTCGCGCGTCCCAGTATCTTCACCAACTCCTCTTGCACCGGCGCGACGAGCGCGTCGCCCACGGGGTCGTTCGTCGGGCGCGTGCTATGCGTGCCCTCATAGACTGGATCGCCCATCGAGTTCACATGCACGCTGACGAAAATATCGCTCGCGTTCTCGTTGGCGATAGCCACGCGCTCGGCCACTGTGAGATCGGTGTCGGTCGTGCGGGTCATGATCGGCGTCCCGCCGTTGGCGCTGACGAGCGCCTCCAGCTCCTCGGCGATGGCGAGGGTGACATCTTTTGCCTTCACGCCGGTGGGCCCCACGGGGCCGTCGTCCGAACCGCCCCATCCGGGGTCGATGCAGATGCGCTTCCCGCTGAGGCCGCTGCCCGGTGTCGCGCCGAGGTCGCGGACGGTGATATTCCAGCGGTCACCGTTTGGCGCCGTGCCGTAATCCGACGCCATGGAGAAGGTCCATATCCCCTCCTCGGCATCGTTCACATAGAAAGAATGATCACCGTCCGGCGCCGCTCTGTACGATCCGTGCGGTTCCACCAGCATGGCGTCGCCGAGGTTGCCAGTGGTCTGTTCCCAATCGATGGTGGCAAAAAAGACCGAAGTATCGACCATGGGAAAGAGCGCGTACTCGACATCGAACTCGTCGTTCGTCTGATGTTCGTAGCTGATCGTGCCGTCGAACCCGTCACAACCGTCGAGCCGGAGGATGACGTAGAACTGCGCCTCCAGGTAACTCCCCACCGCGTCGGTCACCTCGAGATGGTACCAGCCGGTCTGGATGGTACCGGAGGACTCAGTGATCGATTCGTGGAGATAGTTGCCGCTGTTCGCATCGACGAGGCCCGCGACATCGCTCGCATCCGGCCGGTAGCACTGGATGGCGAGGTCGTCGTCGCCCGCCGCACGGACCAACACCTCGAACCCTCCCGTTGTGGATGGGGGAACATAGAAGAAGACATCCCAAGGCTCTTCCTCTGCTACGCTGCCGTCATCGACCTCGACGAAATCGGCATAATCGTAGGTGGTGGAACCGTCGAAGGTGGTCTGTACCAGCCCGGGATCGATACTCACCGTGTACGGTTCGGTATCGAGATCGGAGGAAAGCGCGCACATCCAGATCCCGTTCTGTGGCGAGAACTCCGTGGGGTAATATGCGTCGCATTCGAGCCCTGATGCGAGGTGTGTCCCGCCCGGCCCGATCAGCCTCGAGTCCGATCCGTATTGACCGTCGTGGTCGTAGTCCACGCTGAGCGAGAACCGGTCGAGATCGACGACTGGCCAGAGGACGAGATCCACATCCTGCCGGTCGACCATGGTGCCCGTATGCGTCCATTCCGTTGCGATGCCGGGGCAATCCTCCAGCGCGATCTCGAGGGTGAGGTTGTCCGAGAGATATTGGCCGGAGGTGTCGGTGACATTGATGTGATACCACCCCGCGGCGATGGCGGTATCGTGCACGGTCACCGCTTCGCCCGAGCTCGTGGCGGCGCGGTCGTCGGCGACGGAGCCGTCACCGCGCTCGAGTATCACGCGCATGATGTCGCTGGGGCTGACACCGAGCGGGTCGACGGTGACCTCGACCGCGGTGGTGCCCGCCGGCACGGCGAGATAGAAATCCCAGGGCTCCACCGAGCTCTGGACCACGCTGTCGGTGGCCGAGGCGGTGCTGTGTACGGCATAGAGCGTCGTGGTCGACGCGTTGACCCACCAGCGTGCACCGGAGGGGCTGTCGCCCGAGAGCGGTACGGACCAGAACCCGTTTGCGGGCGATGAGATGGTAGGATAGCGATAGGAGCCGTCGGCGCCGTCACCGACCATTGTGCCGCTCGGGTCGTAGAGGCGCGAATCGCTGGGATAATCGGGGTCGTCCGCCCAGTCGACCTCGACTGATAAGAGCGGGCTGTCCACCAGCGGGATATAAACGAATTCGGCGTCCAGCTCGTCGGCCATATCGTGCGAGAGCGAGATATCGCCGCTCACGCCCGCACAATCGTACGCGGTGAGCGTGATCTCAAGATCGTCCTCGAGATATTCCATCCCGTTGCCAGCGTCGGTGACCACCCCATGATACCATCCGGCGACGATATCTGCACTTGCCACCGTAACGCTCTCGCTTTCGCCCACGCCGTGCGCGTCGACCCAGGCATAGTAGTCGTTCGGGCCGGTGCTCGTTGCGTCGAAGAGCGTGAGGTCGATATCATCCGTGCCCAGTGGGTCGACCTCGACCATACATCCGTCCGTTCCCGCGGGGATATAGAAGAAGAATTCCCAGGGTTCCGTTTCGGCCTGACTATACACGTTCGCAGCGGTGTAATGGATCGCGTCGGTGGATTCGTCGGTCGTATGGGTCGTCGTGATCGTTCGCGCCGCGCGTGAGCGACTCACGCCACTCTCCGATACCGTGGGTGTCGGGCCGTTGTCCGAATTTTGAGGACGCTCCTCATCCATTCCGAGGGTCGGTCCAGCGGCTCCGAACATGAGGGAGACCGGCATGATGAGGACGGCGCTAAGGAGTATGACGAGGAGTGTAAAGGCGGGGTGGTTACGGTGGTGTTGCATAGTATCACAGTTCCATCTTACTTCGGCATCATTTTCGGATCTTTTCGATGGGCGGTGAACGGTGAGCGATGAGCGAGGAGCGTAGACGCAGGAAGGTGCCTATGAACGGGAATGATACGAGATAGATCATTGGTACCGGTTCGAAGTCGGTCCCTGATCACATGGACATGGTTAAAATCGAAATGCTCGAGGCAGACATACATTTGAAGGTGTGAGGCTTGTTCCAGTGGCTCGCAACGACCATCTTGTTCGTCAGCCACGGCACTCTCCAAGCACGCGGTGTAGAGTGGTCTCGATCCCGAAATACGGTGCAAAATGAACCCTATATGCTCCATATATGCATGTGTTATTTAGTTATTGCCTGCCCAGATAGACGAGGAGAGGGGATTGGGTCGGACCATCGCTCGATCGTCGCAGATGCGCGCGAGAAACGACGAGCGCATGGTGCGAGGTGCAAGATGAGGTTGTGGACTCGTCCCGTTGCGCAATTGCTACATGTTCATTTTTGCCGCCGCTCGGTGGCGGTATTCGTTGTATCGTTTACCAAAAAACTTTTTTATACGCGGTTCGGGTTTCCTATCCACAGAGGTAGGAAGAATGTCAGAAGCCATCTCTCCCAATACTAAAAAGATCCTCGCCGTTGCCATCGGCGCACTTCTCGTCGTGACGATCTTCATCGCATTATTTCAAGGGGGCGTGACGGGGAAGGGGTATGAGACGGGCGAAGCCTCGCTCGATATGCTGATCGATTCCCGATCGACGCGCTCCGGCGATCGTAATGCGAGCATCGTCGTATCGGACGCATGCCCCTTCTATGCACTGGTCGGCACGCCGGTCGCATGCTATTATGAAGGCGCGAACTCGATGCTCGCCCCGCTCCTCTCGGCGGACGAGAACTCACCGAGTACGGCGGTGAAGCAGTTCCTGAACCTCTATGGCGCACCGCCGGTGACGACCATCGGCCCCGTGGGACCGCTCGGCGCGTCGCAAGTCGTTTCAACCTACGAAGGCTCGATCAAAGATGTTTCACTCGATATCGCAAAGCAGTACTGGCAAAAGACCGACGGTGCGATCCTCGTCCAAACGGAGACCGGATACGAGACCGCGGTCTCCGTGGCCGTCCTCGGTTCCTACCTCAATGTCCCGGTGATCGTGACCGACGAGGTCGACAGCACCGTCGCCGAGACGCTGGATGCGCTCGATGTGAAGTACACGCTCGTCTGTGGCCAGATGAACGGCTATGAGAAGACGCTCCATTTTAAGACCGCCGAATCGGTGGGCGAGCTCAACGATCTCGTCACCACCATCCTCAAGGACCGGATCAAGAGCGAGGTGCAGTATATCGCCATCGCCAACCCGCTGGATGCGCACACGAACGAGGTCCTCGAGACCACGGACTACCACTTCGACGGTAAGATCGGCGACTCGGCCTCGACGGGGTACGCCGGCGCAGCACCCGATGCGCCCGACGGGCCGATCCATAATTTCACCATCCCCGAGAACTATCCCCTCGCCAATCTCAAGATCGATGTGCGGATCGACCTCCGCGAGGTCGCTGACCCGGATTACTCCGGTGAGCGCGTCTATATCTATCTCGGCGTGGACGAGAACGACGACGGCATGCTGGATACTTCTGAAAGTTCGGAAGAGCTCCACTTTTTCGGCGGCTCGCCCGCATACGATTATATCCGTATCAAACCGGAAGACCCCATGAGCCAGCCGCTCTACGCGCATTTCTACACCGAGCTGCCCTACTACAACGATGTGGGCCCGCATCATATCCAATTGATCGCCAAGCTCCCCACCGATCCCGATTACCAGACCACCTACACCCTCGATGTCGAGGTCGATAAACTCGCCACGCCGGCTTATCCGCTCATGCCGAAGCTCTCCTCGCTCGCCAGTTACCTCGCCGCCTATCGCAAGGGACTCGTCCTCGCAAAACCCACCTATCAGCTGCACGACGGCGGGTATATGGACCGCTCGAGCTGTGGTGTGCCGGCGGCGAACGAAGATGTGCTCATCGACGCCAACGAACAGACGCTCGATGTCAAGAACGACTTGAATGTGCGCCTGGGCAAGCTCGCGGGCATCGAGGTCAACTTCGACGAGTGGGGCTTCCCGCTCGAGGACGATGTCATCGCACTGGCGGAGCACTATCGCTCGCTCTTCGAGGATCATAAGGCCGATCCCGACGCGGTCGACC
Organism: uncultured archaeon; assembly: GCA_964609045.1. Taxonomy (GTDB): domain Archaea; phylum Thermoplasmatota; class Penumbrarchaeia; order CAZSUE01; family CAZSUE01; genus CAZSUE01. The sequence goes on from CAZSUE010000100.1 coordinate 6,608, forward strand.
TCGTCCATGTGGGTATTATCGCCGACACGAATATGATTCCGCAGTATTATTATCCGAGCACGGGCCAGGGCTCGGGCACCGAAGGCTTCGGCATCCCCAGCGATATCATCTACCAGGATATCGATGCCGACCCCGACGACCCGCCGTATGAGCTCGGCGACGGCCGCGACCCGGATTTCGAGCTGCCGATCGGAAGGATCAGCGGATGGGATTCGCAGGATGCGAGCGCACTGATCGCACGCACCTTTTTCTATTACGACATCATCGATAACCATCGTGCGCGATGGAACGGCGACGGGGTCGGCCAACATCCGTGGAAGGACAGCGCCATGACCACGGTCGGGTCCGTACCACCGGTGGGGAGCGCCTATGCGGTAACGAGTAAACTGGATGGCCTCTACAAGCGCGTCGGGTTCAACCCGAATCCGGACCCAAGGATGCGCTATACCGCCCGTGACAATGAATGGGCACGGCGTATCTACGGCGACGAGCGCATGGAGATGGGGTATCGCGGCCGCGAATTCTTTAAAGACGACGGTGCGTACAACCAGTACGAATCGAGTAACTTCATCATGTTCTGCTCGCACGGGTTCTACTACTGGTATGTCCCTGGGTCGCAGGAAGGTACACTCGGACTGGTCAAGCCGGTCTATGGTGGCTCGGCCTTCGATGTCGCGCATGTCAAGGACATGACCTTCGGCCCGTCGGTGGTCTTTGGCTCATCCTGTGTCACCGGCCGCATCGACGGTCTCCAACCGTACAATACCATCTCGCAGGCGTTCCTCCATGCGGGAATGGCATGTTATGTGGGCGCCACACGCTCGAGTTGGGGCGCGCTCATACCGATTCCGGACGAGGCCGAAGGCGAGGTGCTCGGCGACCTCCTCGCGCTCTATTTCTACGGCAACCTCCTCGGCTATATCTACAACAAACAGGGGAATGTGTTCGAAGAACAGGACCTGAAAGATACCAGCGTGGGCATCGCGCTCATGGACGCTAAAAATAAGTTCGTGCAAAGGGAAGGCTCGGACGGCGGTGGGACCAACGACGATACCTTCGAGGAGTTCATCATCCTCGGCGACCCCGCGTTCAATCCGTACGAGCCGAACCACGAAGGCGCAGCGTGACGGCGAATGGCTGACGACGAATGAGAATGACCGACAACGAATGATCGACAGTAGGCTATAGCCAACGGCGCTAGAGCGTTCGCGGTCCAGTCATTCGTCCACTCCGAGTTCGATCGAGATGGATAGGGATACGGATAGAGATATGGATAGGGCACCACCGTTCGAGACACTGCAGGCGCTCGCGGAGAGGTCCGACCCACCGGTTTCGATCCTCTTCGTCTGCTCCGGCAATATCATGCGCTCGCCGCTCGCCGAACTCATGTTCGAACAGCTCCTCGATGCGCGAGCCCCGCAGCACTGGCAGCACTTCCTCACCATCGAAAGCGCGGGCGTACGCTATCGCCACGACGCGCTTCCCACACTGACCGCCGACCGGCTCATCGCCGAGGGCGTTGCCCCCGAAAAGCTGCGCGCGTTCCGACCGCGGCGCATTCACGAGCATCCGAAGCTCTTCGACCGCGCCGATATCATTATTGCAATGACCGAGGGGCATATACGGCAGATCGCGAAGCATTCGCAAGCATGGGCCGCGCGGACCTATCTCCTTACCGCGTTCGGTGATCGGCCGAAAGCACCCATTCCCGATCCCTATTTTACGCTTCGACGCCGACGCGCCATGGAAAAGACCGCGCGAACGATCCGCGCGGCGCTCGGCGACCTCTTCGACGCGCTCCTCGACGCCGGCGTCATCACAGCCACTCCCAGTTAAGATCCCATACCGGTCCGATACTTACATATGTGCACCAGCGTAGTATCGAGGGTGGAGCGCATGGCCACAACGACCGAACCGAGTCGTTGGACAAGCTGATGATGTGCGGAGGACGAACCGATGACAGACAAGGCGGGCGTGAAGGAAGCGATGTTCTGGGAAACGAAGGACGATGCCAGTGGGACGGTCCAATGTCGGCTCTGCGCACATAACTGTACGATCAAACCGGGCAAGCGCGGCATCTGCGGCGTACGTGAGAACCGCGACGGCACGCTCTACACACTCATCTATCGGTTGGGCGGCAGCGGTCAGGCGGACCCGATCGAGAAGAAACCGCTCTACCATTTCTATCCCAAGTCCATGGTCACATCGTTCGGCACGGTGGGCTGCAATTTCCATTGCAAGCATTGCCAGAACTACTCCACCTCACAGGCGCGCCCCGACAGCTCACCGTACCTCAGCACCATCGACTTTACCGACCTCGCCGACTGCTCCGGGTTCTTCGGCAGAAAAAAATGCCGCGGGGTGGCGTGGACCTACAACGAACCGACGATCTGGTACGAAACGACCTACGACGGGTCCATCGCCGCGAAGGAACAGGGGCTCTATACGGTCTATGTCACCAACGGGTTCATGAACGCAGAACCGTTGCGCACGCTGGCGCCATACCTCGACGCCATGAACATCGATGTGAAATCGTTTTCCGACCGCTTCTATCGAACGATCGCGAACGGGCGGCTCCAACCCGTCCTCGATACCTGCGAGCTGGCGCACGAACTCGGCATCCATCTCGAGCTCACCTATCTCCTCATACCTGGCTATAACGATGACGAGGACGAGATCGGAGCCTTCGCACAGTGGGTGGTGGAGACGCTGGGTAGCGATGTTCCGGTCCATTACTCGGCGTTCCACCCCACCTATAAGCTCCGCGACGTACCGTCCACACCGATCACCACAATGGAACATGCCCACGAGCTCACCGGCGCTGCGGGCGTAGATCATGTCTATCTCGGTAATGTGCGCCATCGGTTCGAGAACACCTTCTGTCCGAACTGCGGCGAGACGATCATCACCCGCTATGGGTACCGGACCACGATCCATTATACCGACGGCCATAGCTGTCCGAACTGCGGTCACCCCATCGCCATCATCGATGACTGAAACTCGCGTAAGACTACCCGACCCGCTCGCATGCACAACCACCAACCGCACCCCGCACCCTGCGCTAACGAAAACCATTAGTAATCCGGTCGCGGTATCTCCCCTGAGTTGAAAGAGGCAGTTGACCAGGGAGGTTTTATTCTGGATGAGTCCGACGAGCCAAAATGCAGTAGTTGCGGGTCGACACTGATCCCGACGCGAAGAACGAAAGTGGTCCATAACTATCCGTATTGGCAGAAGCCATGGGCGAGCGCGTTTACCATGGACGAGGTCATTATCCCCTATGCCTGTATGTCATGCGGACGGGTCGAGTTCTTCCTCAAGAATCGTGAGACGGTACAAGCGGAATATGAAGACCTCCTCCCCGAGGAGAAGGAACGGCTCTACGAGAGCGATCGATCATAACGCACTGCGTTCTCTCGCCATGAAGGCGTCGTGCCGGGCACCCTATCTGCCTGTTACATACTCGTTATGTAACAGCCGGATACCTATCGTCGCCTAGTTCTTGCCACTGCACCGTTGGCCGTACCTATCTCTCTGTTGCATGAGTTCGTCTTTATGTAACAGCCGGATACCCCGGTCTGAGGCTGACCGTCAACCCGCTTTGGAGCGGTTGCGAAGCGTTTTAGTACATAGCCTTTCTGGGTAAAGTATATGTAGGGGCTGTAGGGACTCGACTGCGCCTTCGTTCTCCGTCTGCTACGGTCTGGATGGAACGCGACCTCCCGCACGACAGTTCATGGTTGAATTGACAGTAGCTCCCTCACTTAAGCTCGTTAATTTAGGTTCTTTGCCTATCGTCCACACCGATCTCATCTCATCTCATCTCAATACTTTTCACACAGTGGATGTGCGTATGCGCGCGAATGAGCGGGCCGGTCGGATTACACCGCTGCGCCCATTCTCTCCTATCCTCCTATGTCCCAGCACCTGCACGCTTCTTCTCGTCGAGGTCGAGGTCAGGTTCGGTATCGAGATCGCCATCCCCATCCCCATCCCCAGCACTGTCCACGGCGAGCTGGAGCGGGTGGGTCAGCGTTCCGAGGTCGTGCTCGTGGACCACGACATCGGCGGCGTCGATGACCATCTGATCGATGGGCGCGAACGCGATGCC
>CAZSUE010000101.1:0-10688 GCA_964609045.1 uncultured archaeon
CCGAAGGAACCGTCTCTACTGAATATTGGCAAAGGGTACTCCCTTTGGCCATGTTCGCAGAATCGCAGCCCGAAGGGATCGTCTCTGCTGAATTGAAAATTCCCGCATGAACGATCGAGTCGAAGACGCAAGCGTCTACTCGGCTGAAAAAGAGAAATGTCCTGAAATCAGCGCAGCACATAGGCAACCACTGGAAGGTGATGAGCATAACGGGCCGCGGACCGCGGACCGCGATCGTATTGGGCTATGGCCTAACTAGAAGGGGCGATCCGAATATTAGAGCGCAGCCAAACCACTATATAGCTTTAATGCAGAAAGTCTAAGTATGAGAGCATTCCGATCAATGTCGAGAAAGGGGTTGCGGCAAGTCAAAAAAGAGAACTCTCTATTGAGTTGGGGAACGATTAGTCGCTCATATATATTACTCGTCACTAAACCCGGCAACAGGTTGTCGAATGAAGATAAGTGACACTATTCATATACACAATTTCCGAGGTATCCAAAATGGCACCATAGCCGGCTTGGGTGACATCAATTTCTTTGTTGGACAAAATAACTCGGGCAAGTCGACGATCCTAGAAATGTTCGGCCTCTATTGCGACCCAGAACAGATGCTCCCTTATATTCTGAAGCGAAGAGGAACGAAGGATCGGACATCCATCACCTTCTTGTTCCACAATGAGAAGACAGAGATGAATGTCCAGATATTTGATACAAGAAGGCGAGAATGAGATCAGTATTGGTAATGAACCGGTAACCGAGTTCGAACCCCGTTTCGATACGGACCCAACCCAAAATACGAGATCGCTGTGGGTTCTTCGGCTCATGAGCGCGATAAATGGAAAGCACGACGAAATTGAATTATTCATCCCTCACCGAAATGGCACGCTGGACCGTACCGACATCCGACCGAGAGCAAGCGAGAAGACCCATACTCAGACGAGGAGCGGTGACCATTTTGCCGAAAGGGCGGACTACGAATGAGCCCTACCCCCTTCATCGATGCGCACGAGATCTAGCATCACGGCCCAAAACATGCCTATGAGCATCTGAATCGGAAGGGGGTGAAGTATGAACGACCGATCTTTTCAAAGTTGAGTGAGGTTTATCCAAATATCGCCACGGTAAAGGAATTCGACGGTGTACTCTTCATTTTATATGAGGACCAGCGGGTTTTGTTCTTCGTCATGGGTGACGGGTTCCAAGCAGCCTTCAGATATCTCTCTCTTTTGCTCGCCAATGAGAAAACGATCATTCTCTGTGAGGAACCGGAAAATTACCAGCACCCCGCGTCGCGCAAGCTCGTGGTTAATGGCATATGTGGATCGGCGAAACGAAACCAGAGAATGAACTCCACCCACAGTCTCGAGTTTCTCGACGAGCTGATGGTTGAGGCCGAAAACGCTGGCATTTGCGTGAACTTTTTTCACCTCTCCCCAAATCTCGAAGCTGGTGGTCTCACTTATCGTTCTTTCGATCGTGCCAAAGCGGTCGAACTGCGCGAACTGAACTTGTAGGTATGGACCTCCGGGGATGACCGAGCTGGCAATCAAGCTGGTCGTCTGTGAAGGGAAGTCTGATGCTGACGCCAAAGCTAAGAGCTACTGGCTCATTCCATTCAAAGGATTCAATATTTAGATTTTTGCCAAAAAATGTATTAGCTAGGTGCTCTGCCTGGAATGAGCCCCTGGAATGAGCCCACTCTCCAAGAAGCATCAACAATTATAACGCCCCTGCTCATCCTACTATCGTGGAGCGGATGGGGAAATCGTTATTGCTTCCCAATGCTATTCCCCATCGACTTTGAGATCCAAGCTGAGCGACCACAGAATGTCCTCAGCGGATCAGATCGGAGGTGTGATGTTGGGGCTGCGAGCGTTCAATTTGACGGTGGGCGAGGGCATCCTTCTCCATCTGTTCCCATATCGCCGTTCGACCGATGCGTACACCGTCCCGCTCGCCGTCTCGCAAGAGGGCATTGCGCGGAGATTGGACATCTCGCGTGGGCATGTTTCCTCGACGCTCAAGACACTCAAGGAACGTGGCTTGGTCGAGGAGCGGCTCTGCCATATCAAGAGCATACCGAGGAAACGCAAGAGTTATTTTTTGACCGACGCCGGGATCGTTTCGGCACGGGCGCTGAAGCGCCGCCTCCGCGCTATCCCGCTCACGGTCATCGAGGGAACGGGCGAGGAACGCGAGACGACCATTGGGCGCTACAAGAAGGACGACACATCATTGTCATCATCATCATCATCCGTGCTCGACATCGTTCTAGGGACCAATGCGGACATGGTCCTCGATCTGCGCCGCATGGAGGAAAACGAAGCAGCGACGGCGGTGGCTCCCACCGAGCCGGCGGAGGAACGGAAGGCGACGCCAACCGTCGTTTCAGAACTGCCCTCCATCGTCCATTTCTTCGGGCGGAAAAAGGAGCTCGCGCAGCTGCACCGCTGGCTTGCATCCGATCAGCCGCACCTCATCGTGGTCGTCGGCATTGCGGGCATCGGGAAGACCACACTGGTCGCCAAGCTGGTAACGGAGCATCGCGAGAGACGAAGCATCTTCTGGCATCGGATCCATAGCTGGGAGACCCTGCGCAATATCGTCGATGCGGTCGCGGCGTTCCTCCGGCAGCTAGAAAGGCACGAGCTGGCACTCTATATTGAAAACGCACGGCAGATCAACCTCGGCGATCTGAAACCGATATTGGACCATGACCTCGGCGGGCTGGACGCACTCTTCGTCTTCGACGATTGCCACGAAGCGACCGAAGAGATCGTCCAGTTCATATCGTTACTAAAAGAGATATTGCCCGGGACCAGCGGCGTGAAAGCGCTCCTCACCAGTCGGAGACCGGTACCGTGTTACGATCGGCGCGAGGTGGTCGTTACCAAGACCGTGGCCGAGTATCAGCTGAAGGGGCTGGACGAGGCGAGCGCGCGGCAACTCCTCGATCTCGACCGCGTCGACGATTTCACCTTCGCATCGATCTACGACAACACGGAAGGGCATCCGCTCATATTGGAACTCATCTCCACCGACGCCGTTCTCGACGATGGCCACGACGGTCAAAAGGATGTGCGCCTCTATCTCCGTGACGAGATCTTTCGGCAACTGGACGAGCGCGAAAAGGCGCTCTTGGGGCTCCTCTCACTCTTTCGGTCCGCAGCACCGTTGGAAGCGCTCTATGCAGTGGCTCCCGACCTCGAATATGAGACGGTGGAGCGCCTTATCGATCGCAATCTCGTCAAAGCGACCACCGCCGGCTACGATATCCATTCCCTCCTCCGCGAGTTCTTCTCCAACCGGCTCAATCCGGTCCGGGCGCGCTCCCATCATGCAAAGATCGGCGACTATTACCGCGGACGCGAAGAGGACCGCGCCCCGCTCGATGCGGTCTACCATCTCCTAAAAGGCGGGCAGCCGGAACCGGCGCAGGCGCTAATCCTCGATCACGGCCGCGCGCTGGTCCAGAAGGGATATCATCGCGAAGTGCTCTCACTATTGACCGCGATCGAGAACACCGACCTGGACCCAGTGGAGGAACCGGCCATCCTTCTCCTCAAAGGCATCGCGTATACTTTCAGCGGTCAGTGGAAAGAAGCCATGGATCATTATCAGCGCGCGCTGGATGGTGCGCGAGACGCCCAGCGCATGCTGCAGCTCGCAACAGCCTATAACTGCATCGGCGCGGTCCACTACCGACGGGGCGATTGGATCGAGGCGCGGCGGTGTTACAAAGCGGGGCTCGACGCGCTCGAGGCCATGGACGCGCGCGAAGAAACGACGGTGAAACAGACCTATGCGAAGCTCCTGAGCAATATCGGGCTGATCGACTGGGAAGAGGAGAAGTGGGAACGGGCGATCGAGTGCCACCGTGAGACGCTCGAACTATCGCGCGCGCTCGACGACCCCGCGGGCATCGCACGGGCGTATACTAATATCGGGAACATCTACTGGAGCAAGGGTGAGATCGAAGCCGCCATCGAGAACTATCGGGAGAGTCTGGAGCTCATCGAAGCGAGCGGGGACGAACGTACCCTCGCCATCGTCTATAACAACCTCGGTGAAGCGTACCGCGCCAATGAGGAGCGCGCGGAGGCGATCCATTATTATAAACAAAGTCTTGCGCTCGCAAAGAAGCTGGGGTTCAAATGGCAGATCGGCGAGGTCTACCGCAACCTCGGCCAGGTCGTCGACGACCGCGACGAGGCGTACTATTATCTCACGCTCTCTTCCGATATCTATCACTGGCTGGGAGCGGAAAAAGAGGTGGAGCGCGTGGCGGCGTTGATGGCGGCGCTGGACGCCAACGAGAAGCCGGCCTAAGTACCATTCGATCACTCGACCACACTCGCCTCGCCTCAGCACCGCTTTTCACCCTTCGACCACAACCATCGTGGGGAGCGTGGGAAGCGCTGCAACCGTCACATTCGACCCTTTCCAAATGACGCGGCAGGGTGTGCGCTTCGAACGCCCAAATCCGCAGATAGCGAGATAGCCAATGTTTTTTATAGGGTAACGGTGTTTCGTGCTCCACTGGATCAACGGTATGTCCTGACCGATCTCACATATAAGGAAGAGGGCATATCCAGACAAATGAAGGACCTCATCGATCGAGGGGGCAGTACATGGTGAATATTCTCGTATGCATGAAGCACGTATTGGATGTCGCGCAGATCAAAACAGATACAGATACGAACGAGCCGATCCTAACCGGCGTACCGCGGAAAATGAGCGACTTCGACAAGAATGCGCTGGAAGAAGCGGTCAAGATCAAGGAGAGTCTCGGTGGTACGATCAAGACGATCACGATGGGCGACCCGGCGCAAGCGATGACCAATGTCCGCGAGGCGCTGGCCGTCGGTGGCGACGAGGCGTTCATCCTCGACGACCCGCTGTTCGAAGAGGCCGACTCGTTCCAGACCGCATCGGTCATCGCATCAGCGATCGAGAAGATCGGCGAATACGATCTGATCCTCTGCGGCGAAGCGTCCATCGATAACTACGCGGGGCAAGTGGGCCCGCGCATCGCGGAGATCCTCGATATACCGCAGATCACCTATGTCAAGAAATTGACCGTCGACGAAAAAAAGGTCGTGGCAGAACGCGATGTGGGCGATGTGATCGAGGAGGTCGAAGCGCCGTATCCCGTCCTCGTCACGGTGACCAAGGAGATCAACGAGCCGCGGCTGCCAAACCTCATGCAGATCATGGGCGCCGGGTCGAAACCGGTAGAGCAATGGAACGCCGCCGCGCTGGAAGTCGATGATGCCATTCTCGGCGAGACCGGTGTGAAGACCAAGATCATGGATGTGATCGGGCTCTCCATGGAGCGTAAGAATATCATCTTCAGCGACGAGCCGGAAGAGTCGGCGCAAAAGCTCGTAGATGCGCTGGTGAAGGAGGGCATCGCGAAATAACGCGATCCGAACGTGTGAGCAGAAGATATGCCATGTTATATTATATTGTATTATACTATGCTGTACTATAAGGCGATATGGTATAGAACGCACGAACTACAGACCAGAGAAATGTTAAAACTTATATAATAATTATAATGAGGAGGAACAATCATGAGTGATCATTCCGGTGTATTAGTCTTTACCGAAGACCCGGCGACGAACTTCGAACTGATCGCTATCGGCCGCACGCTCGCAGATAAGCGCGACGCGCCGTTGATAACCGTCGCGCTGGGCGAGAACGCCGACGAGGACGCTGCGAACTTCATCCATCGCGGCGCGGATACCGTCTACACCATCACCGCCGACGCGCTGGAGACGCCGCTGGCAGAGCCCTATGCCGATGCACTGTGCGCGCTGATCGAAACGGTCGATCCCGAGATCGTGCTCTTTGGCGCGACGAACCTCGGCAACGAGCTGGCACCGCGCATCGCCGCACGGCTCGATGTGGGTTTGGTGACCAACGCGGTGACGCTCGATATCGGTGACGACGACCATCTCGAGACCCAGCGCCTCGCCTACGGTGGGAACGCCATGGCGCTCGAGACATTTACCGCCATGCCGCAGCTGGCCACCGTCCCCCCGCGCACATTCGATCCCGCGGAGACCAACGAGGCGCACGAGGGCGAGGTGAACGCGTTCGAGCCGGAGATCGGTGGGACGAAGGTGAATGTCAATAAGGAGATCGAGAAGGCGAAAGAGGCGCTCCGCATCGAGGACGCCGAGGTCATCGTCTCCTGCGGTCGCGGTGTGAAGCAGAAGGAAGATATCGCGATCTGTGCCGAGCTCGCCGAGGTGCTCGAGGGGTCGGTCGGCTGTTCGCGGCCGATATCCGCCGATCTGAAATGGCTCTCCGAGGACCATTGGGTCGGGCTCTCCGGGCACAAGGTCAAACCGCGCGTCTATTTCGCCTGCGGCATCTCCGGCCAGATCCAGCATCTCGCAGGGATGCGCGATTCCGATACCATCGTCGCCATCAACACCGACGAGGAAGCACCGATATTCGCGTCGGCGGACTTTGGTGTGGTGGGCGACCTCTATAAGGTCGTCCCGGAGCTGGCCAAGCGCTTCAAGGGCGATTAATGGTCGACCCATCTCGACATTAATGCTCGGCCAGTGCCGTTGCTTTTGGGTTCACCGCCACCACGGCGGCTGGTTCATCGGGGGGACGACCCCCCGATCCATTTTTTTCCCTGCTATTTTTCCTCTTTTTTTCCGTCCCACCCTCGAATCGCTCGTCTTCCGATCCTTTCTCCTCCGTTTCTTCCCGACCGCACCGCGCTCCGTGCCGCGCTCATCTCGATCGAGCGCTTGCCTCTCTGCAGAGGATACGCGCCCGAACGCGGCAACACTGAATTGAAATAGTTGCACCGGGATTGTGCCGTGATAGCGTGGCCATGGCATCGTACGACCCTGACGACAGGACGAGCACCGAGAGCGGACAGGAGGGCAACGACCTCAGCGCCACGGCGGCCGATGGAGGCAAAGCCAAGAACGTGACCGATACCGATGCCGATACCGGTGCCAATGCCGATACCGATGCTGATGCCGCTGCCAATGGCGATACGGAAAACGACGACGGGGCCACTGCCGAGGAGAGGGGCGAGCACGACGCCGAGGATGCGGCGGAGAACAGAGAACCGGACCCAGAGCGTGCGGATTACGAGGAGCGCTCGCGCCGGGGCCACCCGCTCGGCGCGATCGCCATCATGGGCGGTCTCTTCCTCCTCACTCAGCTCTTTGCGTTCCAACTGGCGCCGCTTTTTTATAGCCAGGGCTACCAGGCGTTCGAGGACGCCGAATCGGTGTGGAACCCGCTCTGGTATATCGGCGTCATCCTCCTGTTCACCGGCGTCATCCTCCTCATCGTCAAGCTCGGTCGCGAGCGCGTGATCAAATTCGTCATCCTCGGCGCGTTCGCCATGGTCATGGTCTATGTCTTCTCCGCCGTGCTCACACCGGTCCTCGCGCCACCGATTGACCCGTGGGAGACGACCCCGCTCGCGTTCTCGCCCGTCGCGGTGGCGGTGGCGGTGGACGATTCCGACGCGGACAATGCGGCCGCGTTCGCATTTATCGACCGGGGCGGGACGCTCCATCTCCACGCGCCGCTCGGTACCGAGGTCGCAGCGCCGGTCTCCATCGAGAACGGGACCGCGACACGATTCCTTCCCCCAACCGCCACCAATGCCACAGCGTTCACCGTCGTCGTAAATCGGTCGCAGGGCATGGCGCTCGCCGAACTCTCCATCGACGGTGCGGTCCGAACGCGGTGGTCCTATACCGGCGAAATTGTGGCAACACCCGCCATCCACGCGGAAGGGTACCGGTTTGCGCTGCAGACGCCCAACGGCTCACTCGCGCTGGTCACCGCCACGGCGTACGAGACTATCTGGATCGAGGCGGGGGGGGTCCTCGCGGCCAATACCACCTCGATCGCCATCGCCACACCCCACCCCGCAACCGGCGAGGGCGACACTGCTGCGTCCACTGCGGCGCAACCGCTGATCGTCGTGACCACCACTGCTGGAAAGCTCCGCACCGTCGTCGCAACACCGGGCGACTTGCCCGCGGACAACTGGTCGCTCCAGCATCGGGCCAGTGGCGATACGATCAACCGCTACGCCTGTGGGCTGACCGATGCGTTTTCCGATCGCACGCCGGAACTGTTCGTTCTCGAAAATAACCGCAACGCCAGCGCCGAGAATGGGACCGATTTGTCCACCAATTTGACATTCTACATGCTCCCCTCGCTCGAACCGGTCGCCGAGCTCGAGCTCGCCGGGCATTTCGTCGACGCTGGCAGCATCGATCTCTTCGGCGACGAGACCGAGGAGCTGTTCATCCTCACCGACGCACGGTTCACCGTCATCTATGCCGGCGATGGTGCAAAGAACGGTGTTGCCACCTATCACTATCTCCGTGAGCCGGAGACCGAACTCGCCTCCGCTACCGCGTTGGCCGTATCTACGCCGGCGCCCGGGGACGGGCGTGCGCGCATCGCGATCACCACGCCGGCGCGTGTGCATCACGCAGAACTAAACTACCGCCCCGGACCGCTGGTCACACTCCCGCTCATCGTCGGTATCGGTCTCGCCGCAGCGTTGACGCTCGCCCTCGTCCTTTACCCGGAATGGTATGTGATCGACGCGGCGGGCATCGTCGTCGCCGCGGGCTCCACGGCGATCTTTGGTATCTCCGTCTCCATCCTCCCATGTTTCGTCCTTCTCGGTGTGCTCGCTATCTACGACGCGGTCGCGGTCTATAAAACGAAGCATATGGTCACCCTCGCAGACAGTGTGGTGGAGCAGCGGCTCCCCATCCTCATCGTCATCCCGAAGCGTCTCTCGTACTCGTTTCGTTCCCAAGCGCGGCTGAAAGAGGAGCTGGAGCGTGACGAGGAGCGTGACGCGATCTTCATGGGGCTCGGCGATATCGTCATCCCCACCGTCCTCGCCATATCCGCGTTCACCTTCCTCCCCGCATCTCCGAGCACCTTCGGGCTCGGCGCCAACCTCCTCGTTGCTATCGGCACGGTGGCGGGGATCCTCGGCGGGTATAGCGTCCTGATGCGCTATGTGCTGCGCGGCAACCCACAGGCGGGCCTCCCGCTCCTCAACGGCGGCGCGGTCGTCGGCTATCTCATCTCATACTTCCTGCTCTATCAAGAACTCTCGTTCGGGATCGCATCGCCGTTCTGAGTCATGGAGGGACATGAGAGGTGAGAGAGTGAACGATAGAGGCCATGGTCGAGGAATGAACGCGGCGGGCGGAGAGAAAAGGCGGTTCCTCTTCGTGAAAAAAAGTGCGGCGGAGAGGGTCCGGCGCGCGCTCCACCAGCGTGAGCTGCTGGACACCACCATTCGCATCATCGCGACGGAAAGCGAGGTGGCGTTCCCGCTTACATCAGTGCGCCCAAAACCCCTATTGGAGGAGGTCGTCGACCACTACCCGGATGTGGTGCAAGTCGACGAGGTCGGGGGCTGGGACGCACGCGTTCGGGCCGCAACACCGTTCGAGACGATCGTGCACCGGCTCGAGCTGCCCGAGACGCTCAGAAACATTCTTCCCCGACGCTGGGAGCGCATCGGCGATATCCTCAAGATCAAGCTCCATCCCACGCTGGAACCGTACGCCACATCCATCGGGGCGGTCTATGGAACGGTGCTGGACGCAAAGACGGTGATCGTGGTCGAGGACGGTATCCACGGCCAGTACCGCGAGCCCTCGGGTCGCATCATCTACGGTGAGGAGACGGAGACGGTCCATCGCGAGAACGGCATCGACTACGCGCTGGATGTGGCGCAGATCATGTTCTCATCCGGCAATATCGACGAGCGGATCCATATGGGTACCGTCGCCGGTGCGCAGGAGCGGGTGGTGGACCTTTTTGCGGGTATCGGCTATTTCACGCTCCCGCTCGCGGTCCATTCCCGCCCGCGGTCGATCATCGCCTGCGAACTGAACCCGGTTGCGTATGGGTACCTCGTCGAGAACATCGAGCGCAACGATGTGGCCGATATCGTCGAGCCGCGGCTCGGCGATTGTCGACTCACGGCGCCAACGCGCGCTGCGGACCGCGTGGTGATGGGCTATATCAAGCGTACCGCAGCCTATCTCGATACTGCGTTCGAGGCACTGGCGCCCGCCGGCGGCGTCATCCATTACCACGATGTGGTGGCCGTCGAGAACATCGACCATTTGATCGAACGGTTGATAGACGCGGCGGCACAATATCACTGGCACGCGCGCATCGCCCGGCGCTACCGGCTCAAGTCCTACGCACCGGGCATCGTGCACCTGGTGGTCGATCTCGAACTGTATTGAAAAAGAAAGAATGAGACGACGCGTAGCGTAGCATAGTTTAGCTTATGAAAGGTTAAAACGAAATGAATGTGGCTGAGCGAGAGCTAGGGTGCGAGCGAGCCTCTATTTATCTTTTATAGTGTAACAATTTCGAACCCCGACATTTTGTCATACGTTCCAAAGGGGGTCGAAATTTTGCACTGTTCGCAGAAAACCGTAGCGCGGAAATCACCGCATGTGTTTCAGTGGCTTGCCGTTTCGCACCGCGAAACGTGGCAGACTCGTAGAGACCGATTCTGCTGAATATTGGCAAAGGGTACTCCCTTTGGCCATGTTTGCAGAAATGCAGCCCGCAGGGACCATTTCTGCTGAATATTGGCAAAGGGTACTCCCTTTGGCCATGTTTGCAGAAATGCA
>CAZSUE010000102.1:0-5744 GCA_964609045.1 uncultured archaeon
ACGACGACTACGTCGCCCAGCAGTGCAAGGGCACCTCGCTGCAGACCTGGTCGCGGCCGATCATCGGCCAGGTGTGGTTGAAGGACGGCAGCAGCAGCGAGTACCTCAACAAGTCGGTGGTCATCGTGCCCGGCGGCTACATGCCCTCGATGGAGGTCGGCGGCTTCGTCACCTGCGCCGAGCTGATAGAGGCCACCGTTTCGGCCAACACCCTGCACGTGCTCGACGCCGAGACCGGCGAGCTGCTGCGCAAGTTCCACTTCTCGGGCAACGCCCACATGGCCGACCTGGAGGCCGCCCTGGTTGACTACTACGACGCCATCGCCAACGGCACCGCGTGGAACCACTGGGGCGCCGGGGTGGACTTCGACAGCGGCGACTTCGACTGGGCCAACGCCACCGGCTGGAACTGCGCCGAGCTGCGGCCGCACGCGGGCTCGCCGCTGAGCGTGCCCGCCGGGGTGATCGACGATGAGTTCTGCGAGTACACCCACAACTCGGGCTCCATCGTCTACGAGCAGCGCTGCTGCACCAACGCCAGCGGCACCAAGTGCCCCACGTTCAACGGCAACGTCCATGGCAACTGCTGGTACCGCTACACCGAGTACGACAACGGCAACATCGAGATCGAGCTCAAGACACAAGGCTGCTACCTGGCCCCATTCGACAACCAGGGCATGCTGCACGCGGAGATCGGTGGCGAATTCGCCATCGAGGGCGCGGCCGCCACCCCGGTGGCCTACAGCACCAAGCTGGGTTCGTTCCTGTCGCGCATCTTCGTCGCCAGCAGCAAGGGCAAGATCTACCGGGTCATCGTCGACCACGGCCAGTACGAGGAGGGCAACCCCGAGGGCGAGAAGATCGTGGCCCACGACTCCGACCCGACCAAGGACTGGTCGACCGATCTGTGGTTCGACGCCATCGATACGAATTTCGTGGCCTCGCCGGTGCAGACCGAGCGGCGGCCGGTCACCATCGACCCCACCGTCCTCCAACCCGGTTCGTCGGGAGGGAAGGATACCTGGATCTGCGGCCACGATAGCGAGAACGCGCAAAAGACCTACAATTATGGTGCGGCGGGGTATATTCAGCTCAACAACGCGGAAGTGGGGAACCGTATCCTTATCCAGTACGACCTGAACTCACTGGCCGACGATATCACCGTCGAATCGGCCACACTCAAGCTCTGGGCGCAAGATGTCTGGAGCGATAGCGAGATCATCACGAAGGTCCATCGCGCCACATCGAGCTGGGCCGAAGGGACCGGCCATTGGGAAGAGAGCAACGACGGTGCGACATGGTACTCGCGCAACGGGGTCGACGACTGGTCGTCCGCCGGTGGTGACTATGACCCGACACCGGTTACGGATCTGCCCGTCTACGGTGCGCTGGGGTGGTACGGCTATCAGCTGACCGACCTCGTCGCGGCATGGATCAACGGTGACTACCCGAACGATGGGCTATTCATTCTCGGAACGGGGACCGATGTGAGCTACAAAGCGTTCGCGTCGTCCGATTATAGCGATGCGTCGAAACATCCGCGGCTGGAGATCACCTACAACCGCTGGCCCACGGCCGAGATCATCTCTGTCTCGCCGAACCCCGTCTACGAAGGCGAGATGGTGACCTTTTCCGGTGATGGGTTCGACGCCGACGGCGACATCGTCGAATACGAATGGAGATCCGACCGTGACGGGATCCTCGGCTATCAATCGAGCTTCACAACCTCCACCCTCTCCGCCGGAGAGCATACCATCACCTTACAGGTCAGTGATGACAAGGGCGACTGGAGCGAGCCGGTGCAAACGAACCTGACCATCGTCCCCGACCCGCTCCCACCCACCATCCAGAATATCACCGCGACGGATACGCCGAATGATAACGGCGGCGGCCTCGATGTGCAGTGGGACAGGGTCGATATCGACGACTTCGAGGAATATCGGATCTATATCCGATCCTCGAGCTTCGAGAGCGTCCACTCCCTTCAGCCCGAACTGACCTTCAGCGACCCAAACATCGACCACGCAACGGTCACCACGAATAACGGCGAGCCGCTCAGCGACGGGAGGAGCTATTATCTCACCGTGGTGGCGGTGGACGCACGGGGCCAGCTCCCCGCAGATTTCCGGCTCATCGGGCCCGTCCAGCCCGAAGACGACCTCCCTCCCGCACCGATCACCGTCGTCGATGTGACCGATACGAAGGGGGATGACGGTAACAGCCTCGAGATCACATGGGAAACCGCCACAGAGAGCGACTTTGCACGCTATTACATCTATATCGCCACCACCGATTTCCACAATGTCGACGGGATGACCGCTGCGAATTTGCGATTGACCGAGCGCCGCGCCACCACCGTGGCGGTGACCGAATGCGACGGCGAGCCGCTCCAACCGGACCGCTCCTATTATATCGCCGTGGTGGCGGCGGACGGGGCGGAAAACATCGATCCAGCGATTACCACCTTCGGACCGGTATCGCCGGAGAACGACGGTGCACCGCCCCCCATCGAGAATGTCAGGCTCCGCGACCAGCCTAATGATAACGGCGAGCGGCTCCGGGTACAATGGTCCGAGAGCAGTGCTGCGGATATCGACCACTATAAGCTCTACCTCGCGACCAGCGCACGGGACGGTATCGACGGGCTCTCCGCCGTCGCCATCGCGCCAGCGAACAGTACCGTTCTGACCATAACGGGCTATGATGGCGAGCCGCTCAACTGTACTACCGAATACTGGGTGGCAGTGATCGGCGTGGACGGCGCAGGCAACTTCCGCACCGACGCCGCGTTCGTCGGGCCGCAGACGCCAGTGGACAACCTCTTCCCCGCCCCCATCGAGGATATTACGGTCAGCGACCGCCCCGACGATCAGGGTGACGCGCTCATCGTCCAGTGGGCGGTTTCGGAGGCGCCGGATTTCAGCCATTACGAGATCTATACCGCGTCGATCAACGCCATCGACATCACCACGCGCGAGCCGACGGTCACGAACATCACACCCCAGTCCACCACCACCTATACCCTCACCGCAGCACAATGCGAGCATATCGGCACAGGCGACGGGCTCTATATCGCCCTGATCGCGGTGGATGCCAACGGCAAGCGCAACCCGAACCTCAACGAGGTCGTGGGGCCGGTGACGGCGGTGGACGATATCCCGCCAGAGGTCCATTCCCAGCGCCCCATCGACCATGCTATCGCGGTCAACGGCTCGCGCCCCGATCTCCGCTTCGAGGTCAATGCCACCGACGGTGGGACCCAGGGGGCGCTGCGATATCGATGGTATCTCGACGGCCAGAATCAGCACCGCGATGACCGCGCCTTTTTTCTTCGAACGAGCCAATTGGATACTGGCACGCACGAGGTCGAGGTCAAGATCGAGGACGGGACGAACGAAATCGTCCTGAACTGGACGCTTGCGGTGGCACAGATGGAAGGCGGCGGTCCCGATGAGACCCCCGACGAGGAGAACCAGGACAGTACCGAGAACTCGACCCTCGGCAGCCTCCTCACTGGAACCAACTCACTTCTCCTCATCGTCGCGCTCGTCGCGCTCATCGTCGTGATCGGCATTTTTCTCCTCCTTCGATCGCGCCGACAGCACCGCGACGAGGAGGACGGCGAAAAATATCATGGCGCGGGAGCGTTCGACTATCCGGTTCCATATGGCGCCGCGAACACGGCGTCGTTCCAGTCGCAGCACCCGCCACAGCCGCCACAGCAGTTCCCGCAACCGCCGCAGAAAACAGCGTTCGAAAATGTGAACGCCGGGTCAGTACCGTCGTCGATGTACGGTGCGCCCCAACCGGATAGCGATATGGGTATGTACCGCGACCCGTCGGGCTATCGCATCGATTCGCATCCGTACCGATCCAGCGAGGGTGAGACCCGCGAGCAACGCCGCGCGGCAGCGGACGGTGCCGACGGGTACCCCCCAAGCGAGGCGGACGAGGGTGGGACGCTGCGCAAACACAAGCTCGGCCGGATGCCGCTGAAGAAGGTGGCGGTCTATCGGCAGCTGGGACCGGGTGAGACGCTCAAAGAACTGCCCGAGGGCGGATATCGCCTCCTCGACGGCGCCAAGCACGGCGACGCGGGCGGTGCGGATACCAAACACCTCGACGACGAGCTCGGGCGAAAGATACGGAAAGTGAAAGCGTCGCTGGAAAGCGAAGGCTGCCCCATGCAAGATGTCCCGCGCGAGGAGTTCCAGTGCCCGCCGGAGGTCGCGCTGAAATGCGGCCTCGAGTGCGCGCAGAAACGGTTTTACCAGAGCATCCGCGAGACGCTCGCATGCCCCAAATGCGGTATGCAGAACTATGTCTATCTCCGCACCTGTACGAACTGCGGCGCACAACTCCGCCCCGACCGTGACGAGCCGCTCCTCCTCGGCCCGGCCCGCCTAACGGGCAACGGCCAATGACCATGAATATGACCATGACTAACGACCAATGACTATGACCATGACCATGACTATGACCATGACCATGACCATGACCATGACTAACGACCAATGACCAATGACCAATGACGACGCGGGGAGCGGGCGAGGCAAAACGAACAAATAACTGCGCGGGGTTCCCAAGCCGTTATTTATGTCGAAGGGGTCCGTGGAACGGTGGTATCTCCTCCCAGTCATCATCGGGGCGGTCATGATCGTCGCAGGGACGGCGCTCCTCTCTTTTTATCCACAACTGCTCGCCACCACCGTCGATGAATTGCCGCAGGCAAAAGGAGGCGATACGCCGCAGCATCCAGTTAACGATACATCCACAAACTCAAATCCATATCCATATCCATATTCGAGTTCACATTCACATCCATATACCGTGATCGGCACGATCGATGCCGTCGAGCGCCTCCAATGGGCGCAGTTGCCAGAACGGACCGTCTCCGCCGCCAACGAGAGCGTTCGCCACGCATTGGTACGCAACGAGACGCTCTCTCGAGCGAACTTCACCCGCGTCACCTTCGATCACCTCCTCTTCGTCAACGTCACCTTCTCGCACTGCCGCTTCCAGCGCGTCCAGTTCAACCACATCCGAGCGATCGAAACGCGATTCGTCCAGTGCGAGTTCGAGAACTGTACATTTTTCGATCTCAGATTCGTTCGGGCGGACTCTGTCGACGCGGGTGATCGCGGGGCCGCGCTCGAAGCGGTGACCCGCCTCGTCATCGACGGGGTCGCAATCGTCGTCGAGCCATTGGGAGAGATGAACGGATTCGGGCTCCTCGCCAACGAGCCGAAGCCGGGAACACGCGTATTATGTACGCTCAGACGGGCGGAGGTCGATCGAGAGACGGTCGCCGCGCTCCACGGCGCGACGAACGCAACAGAGACCTCCGACGGTGTCCATGATATGACGTGCACGACGCATTGGAGCGAGATCCAGCCCGTATGGATCGTCGAGGCGTGGCTTCGAGCGCTCACCGTCTTCGGCGCTATCCTCGTGGGCGCCGCGCTCTTCACGCACTGGCGGCAGTGGGACCCGCAGCGGTTCTGGCCGTTCTTCCTCCCGTTCCTCTTCGGGATGGGCGGGATGCTCGTTTTGTATCTCTGGCTGCCGTGGAACCATTTCCTCGCCACCGCGAGCGGGATGATGATCTATATCGTGCCGCCGGCGGGCAAGGAGACGATCATCCCAACGCTCACCCTATTGACCGGTGCGCCTGCGGCGGCGGCACTCGCGCTCGCGTTCGTCGATATCGCCGGCGCATGGTTCCTCCTCGGGAATTTCTGGCT
>CAZSUE010000102.1:5754-10659 GCA_964609045.1 uncultured archaeon
GAATCGCTCCCGCTCCTCGGGCGATGGCTCCGACGCACCGAACGCGCCGGCGAATCGTTCCTCGCGAAGCATCCGCGGTTCAAACGCGGTGCCTTTCTCGCCGTGACACTCTTCGTGCTCTTCCCGTTCCAGGGCTCCGGCGGATGGGGTGCCACCGTGCTCGGGCGCGTCATCGGGCTTCGACGGCGCAAGATCTTCGTGGGGGTGCTCCTCGGGACGCTGGTCGGGAACTTCATTATCGCGTACATAGTTTATTATATGGGCATCGCGTTCATTGACATCCTGAGGACCGATACATTCAAATATATCGGTCTGATCGTCGTGGCACTGGTCGGTGTCGCCGTGGCGATGCTCGTCGTGCGCGCGCGGCGAAAGAAGAACGCGACCGGCGCCTAACAGACCACCTCCATGACGACGATCGTATACGAATCAAGAACCGATCTGGAACCGATGATGCCGAGGGTCGATATGAAGCTCGAAGATATGGATGTGCTGGTGACCGGAGGCGCTGGGTTTATCGGAAGTCATCTATGCGACGGCCTCGTCGAGCGGGGGAACCGTGTCACCGTCATCGACGACCTCAGCACCGGAAAACGCGCGTTCATCGACCATCTTATCGGTGACGCCCTCGAGTTCTGTTACGAGGATATCCTCGAGCTCGAGCGAGAGGAGCTGGCCGAGATGATGCGCGACCACGAGGTCGTCTTCCACCTCGCCGCCAACCCAGATGTCCGCTCCAGCGCGTCGGCCACCGCGGTCCATTTCGACCAGAATGTCGTGGCGACCTTCAATGTCCTCGAGGCGATGGTCAAGAGTTCGCCGCGGTATTTCGGGTTTACCTCGACCTCGACGGTCTACGGCGACGCCACCGTCCTCCCCACGCCGGAGGATTACGGGCCGCTGGTACCGATATCGATCTACGGCGCGTCGAAGCTCGCATGCGAGGCGCTCATGAGCGCTTATTGTGCGACCTTCGATATCCGCGGTGCCTCGTACCGGTTCGCAAATTGCGTCGGGCCGCGCTCGAACCATGGCGTGACCTATGATTTTGTGCATAAACTGCTCGATGACCCCGACCGGCTCGAGATCCTCGGCGACGGGCGCCAAAAGAAATCCTATTTTCATGTCGAGGATTGCGTCGACGGAATGGTCCATGCCATGGAGACGCAGACGGAGCAGATGGAATACTTCAATATCGGCTCGAAGGACGCCATCGATGTGACGACCCTCGCCACCATCGTCACCGACGCGCTCGAGCTCGACCCCGACGAGGTCGCGTTCGAGTATACCGGCGGCGTGGACGGCGGACGCGGATGGAAGGGCGATGTGAAATATATGCATCTGGCCATCGATAAATTGACCGAACGCGGGTGGGAACCGACCTATTCTTCTGCAGAGGCGATCCGTCTCACCGCGCAAGCCGTGCTCGAAGAGGCGATCGGTGACGCCGCGCGCAACGACGACGATACCGAATGAGAGGCGGCTGATCCGGCCGCGATCGGCACCGTCCGACGCGCAGCCGCGATCAGCGTTCACACTCAAAAACAAGCTTTTATACCATCCAGACCGGTCGGAGCGTAGGAGAGAGAAAAAAGACAGGAGTGCGGTGGGGGTGACTCGAACACCCGACTTCCAGATCTTCAGTCTGGCGCTCTCCCAACTGAGCTACCACCGCGTAATGAAAGACGGATGACGCTCCAATAGCGTTATCGTACTTTAACCTTTTCTATCAGCGCGGTGCTGGAGGTTGTGGCAGGGGCCAGCCTCTCGAGAATGGCCGTTGATATCAACAACGCTCCTTCGAATGCCATGAAACAAAAAATCCTATTCGTGAGGTATGTGAAGGGCTATTTGTTTCATGTGAGATAAATGAAAAAGAGGGAGGTAGGGTTTGGGGGTTGGGGCCGCCCCGCCGCGGTTAGCGGTATGCGGGTAGCGGTTAACGGCGGGCGAGAGCGGTCGGGAACGAGACGGGAACCTATCAGACACAGCGTTCAGTACCAGAAACGATATACAGTAAAGTAAAAAATTCATGAAGGATGATACTTATGAGTAACGATCAAGAAGGGTTGAAGGACAAAGCACTGGCACGGTACGAGTTCAAGCGCCAGATCGAGGAGCTGGCCGACCAAAAAGGGTTCGCAACCGAGCTTATATCGCTCTATATCCCGTACGACCGGCAGATCTCGGATGTGACCTCCTACCTCCGCAACGAGCTGTCGCAGTCGGCCAATATCAAATCGAAGAGCACGCGCAAGAATGTGATGGCGGCGATCGAATCGATCATGAGCAGGCTCCGCTATTTCAAACAACCGCCGAAGAACGGCGTGGTGTTCTTCGTCGGGCACGTCGCGGTGGGTGCGGACCAGACCGAGATGGCCCAGTTCGTTATCGAGCCGCCGGAACGGCTCGGGACCTTCCTCTATCGCTGTGATTCGCACTTCTATCTCGACCCGCTCAAGGAGATGCTCACGGATAAGGCGTCGTACGGGCTGATCGTGATCGACCGTCGCGAGGCGACCATCGGGTTCGTCCGCGGCAAGCGCGTGGAGACGGCGCGGAACTTCCAATCGCGCGTCCCGTCGAAACACAGCCGCGGCGGTCAGTCCGCACCGCGCTTCGAGCGGCTCATCGAGATCGCCGCACATGAGTACTATAAGAAAGTAGGGGAATTTTCGTCACGGGTGTTCCTCGACGAGGAGGACCTGAGGGGCGTGCTCGTCGGCGGGCCCGGTGCGACGAAGGATTTCTTCGTCAAGAAGGAGTATCTGCATCACGAGATACGCAACAAGATCGTCGATACATTCGATATCGGTTATACCGACGAGTCGGGCCTCGAAGAGCTGGTGGAGAAGGCGTCGACCACGCTGGCGCAGCTCGATCTGATGCGCGAAAAGAAGCTGATGCGGCGGTTCATGGCCGAGGTGCGCAAACCGGACGGCGGGCTGGCGGCATACGGCGAGGAGCATGTGAACCGTGCCCTCACCATCGGCGCGGTGGATACGCTCCTCATCTCCGAAGGGCTGCGGAAGTTCC
Source organism: uncultured archaeon (assembly GCA_964609045.1). Lineage (GTDB taxonomy): Archaea > Thermoplasmatota > Penumbrarchaeia > CAZSUE01 > CAZSUE01 > CAZSUE01. The sequence continues at coordinate 8,791 of CAZSUE010000102.1, forward strand.
GGGTCACCATCGAATGCACGAACTGCGATTTTTCGACCAAGACGGTGAGCAAGAAGAAGGAGGCGGAAACGCAGCTCTGTCCCGAGTGCAATTCGCCAACCGAGGTCGTCGACGCGGTGGATATTATCCGCGAGTACCACGAACGCGCGTCGAAGATGGGCACGAAAGTGGAGCTGATCTCGAGCGAATCGCGCGAAGGCGATATGCTCTATAACGCGTTCGGCGGATTGGTCGGCGTGCTGCGGTTCAAGGTCCCGTCGCTGGCGGAGATGGAACTCTAAGTGGTGGACGGTAAAGGGTAAAGGGTGAATGGTAAAGAGTAGATGCTAAACGGCAATAGGTAAATAGAAATAGGCAGATACTAATTGGAAAAGGGTGAAATGGCGACGAAAGCAGGTAGCTTTCAGCCATAGGAATTGAAAATTTCGGGGAGGGTAGCTGGTGCCATATTTACGGCCAACCAGAGCGCTTATACTCGACGACGCCTGCGGAATTTTCAAACCAAGGGTGAAGGGTAAAGCGCTAAGGGTGAAGCGCTACGAGAGGCTGTCCAAAACCCTCCTATCAGTAATTCAAATGGTTTGAGAAGCGCTCTCAGAACCAATCTTAAATAGAGAGTACTTCGTTGATATGTACACTTATGCAACAGCCTCTAAGAGTAAACCGCAAAATTGAGGCATGTAAAAGCTAATAGTTGGTCCGATCGATCAATATTGCGGTACCGACCGTACGGTACACACCGTGGGGGTGGGTGGGGTGCATTGAGCCCTCGCCGAGGCTTCTCCTATACAAATTTTCTGGGTTAAAGCCAAATAGTAGGAGCATGGCGTGGAGGGCCGAGGAGTCCAACTCAGATCATGAGATCGCGTGCCGTTACCGCCGGATGGTCATAGCGCGCCGCGCCCTCGGTATGCGCGCCGAACTGTATCGCCGCTTGCGGGCACCATTGGAGACATGCGAAACATTGCTCGCAGCGGTGGCGCCATCACGGGCGTCCACCCCCCAGGGCGGTTGGGGAAGTAGGGAGAAGGCGGCGCCGCGTCTTCTGCGTTATCGCTCGTCTTCGTCGGGGAGGAACTGTTCCAGTATCTCGCGCCCCGCTTTTTTATCGAGGTGCTGGTTATTGTTCCCGCACATCGGGTCGTAGACGCACGACGGGCAGCCGTACTCGCAGGGACAGGACCGGAGCCGATCGAGCGCCATGTGCTGGATCGACTCGAACCGCTCGAACCCGACCCGCGTGAGCCCCGCGCCGCCGGGCACGCCGTCGTAGATATACATCCGCCCGGTGGGGATGGAGAGCCCGCCGAGCTCCGTGGCGCTCGCGCCGGTGAGCGCGGGCATCATCGCGATGGAGACATGCTCGGCGGCGTGCAGCCCTTCAGCGAACTTCTCCACCGCCGCGACGATAGCGGCGGGATAATCGAGCCAGAGCGCCTGCGTATCGAACTCGAAGACGAGCGGCTCCTCGAGCGGTGTGGCGCCGTAGTTCCGACCGGTCACATAATCGCGCATAAAGTACCCGATCACCAGCGTCTTCATGTGGATACGCCCGTAATGGAGCGTGGTATCGAACACCGTACGCTCGTCGTAGACTTCGAGCACCTCCGCCTCCTTCTCCGTCTGCGCACGGGTCAGCTCGGTGATCGACTCCGGCAGCTTGCGGACCAATGCGCGCCCGAGCTTCGTATCGAACTCCTTCACATGATATTTCTTGCCGCCGTGGAGATAGATCGCACCGGGGAAGAGCTCGGTATAGGCCATGAACTCGTCGCGATACCCGATCTTGCGATTCCTATCGAGGTCGAAGATCTCGACGGTGCGACCCGCGCCGCGCAGGTTGAGCCCATAGAGCTTCGACGCGCCGTC
>CAZSUE010000103.1:0-10657 GCA_964609045.1 uncultured archaeon
ATGGGTGATGGGTGATGGGGGAAGAGGGAAGATCGGATTGGAGGGGTGAAAAGAACGCAAGTCGCTATCTTCGGGCCATAGGATAGGAAGGACCGGGGCGGAATGGGATGGTGCGCGGTGCGGCAGGATGTGGCAAGATGAGGAGGGGTGAGGTAGGGCGTGGTAGGATGGCATAGGACGAGGGGTGAAAACAGTGGTGAAGTTCTCCGGCGTTCATATTGGCGATCGAATGGGCAGGTGATCTCATACTTGACATTTACGAAATTGTTCATAGCAGGGATAGCGGGGAACGAGCGGAGGTGAGAGCGGGGTGAACGGTATCGGTAGGCGGAAGTACGAACAGACGGACGGGCGCGTGTGAGGTGTGAGGGAGAATATTTAAGACCGACCCGGTGTCTCGACCGAACCATGACCCAAGATGTGGGGCCACCCCACTCCGAGACCGGACGCGAGGGTGATAGTGAGAGCGAGAGCGAAGGCGGCGATACCGCTCACATCGTTGAGGAACACGCCGCCGGTGGGATCGTCCTCTCGTCGCAGCGCCGTATCCTCCTCCTCCGGAAAACGAAGCACGGCGCGGTCCACTGGGTGCTGCCCAAGGGCCACATCGAACCGGGCGAGTCGAGGGAGCAGGCCGCACTGCGCGAGATACGCGAAGAGAGCGGGCTCGACCGCGACACGCTCCCGTCGGGCGAGGAGAGCGCGCGTCTGGAAATCGGACGCCATATCGGCGCATATCGCGACCTCAATATCTCGGGAGACGGCCGGATGCGCCATAAATTGGTCGATCTGTTCCTCGTTCGCTACCATGGCGACGAACGCGCGCTGCGGACGGAGCGGATGGAGCGCGGCTTCGACGGCGGCGAATGGTTCGAACCGCGCGAGGCGCTCGATCGGTTGACCAAACCTGGCCAGTGCGCGGTGCTGGAGCGGTGGATAGGGTCGAAAGAAAGTGAAGCGTGAAGTGTCAATAGTGAAGAGCAAGACGAGCCAGACGAAATGGTGGAAAATGCGATTGGTACGAATATCAAGTCGACCACGAACTGCCATACGAGAACAGGTGCATTACATCCAGACTTGGGTATCCGGCTGTTGCATAAAGACGAACTTATGTAACAGGCAGATAGGGTGGCGGGAGGGGCCGCACACATGGCGAGAGGGCGCCATTATGCGGGCTCGTAGATAGCGAGGAGCGACTCTTCCTCGAGCCGATCGGCGATGCGCTCGCAGGCCCTGCCGAGGTCGATCTTGTGCCTCAGCCGCGTTCCCCCCTCTATATAATCTATATAATATCGGGGCAGAGCTTGGGCGACGGGTCGCGCGGACGGCATGGTGCGGGAAGTGCGCCAGCAGTGGAACGGGAGTGATTATCCATAGCCATGATTGTACCTCATCGAGGGCGTAGGACATGGGCGGCTAGAAGTGGCTCGAACGCAGAAAGCGGGCCGCAACGCTCGCAATACAAAGAAGAAGCTCGAGAGAAAGAAGGAGTACAGATCAGATCACAATTTCATCGACCGGCACCAAGAATGGAGCCGCCCAGCCGTCATGTCACCTCAACCTCAACCTCATCCTTGTCATCTTCATCCTCGTCAACATCCTCGTCATCACCCGCACCTTCACCCGCATCTTCACCCGCAACCTCAATGTCAACTCCAACGCCATCCCCAACGCCATCTTCCGCGACCTCGTATGCGGCGATCGTTTCTGTAAACCCGTCACGGATCCGCGCGAGGAGCCGCGCCAGTTTCCGCTCGCCGTAGATATGTTTATAGACATTCAAGTAGCCCAACACGATATCTTGCGAACTGTCGCCGAGTGTGCCGATCTCCGCGCGCTGTTTCTCGAGCTGCTCGCGCCCCTTCGCTGTCAGCTCGAAATATTTGCGACCCCGCTCGTCGATGGGGAGCTGGCGTGCGTACCCCCGTTTTTGTAACCGGCCCAGTGCGCCGTAGACCGTCCCGTAGCTGACCGTCCAGTGCTGTTTCGACATCTCCTCGAGCGCGCGCACGATCGCGTAGCCGTAGGTCGGCTCCGCGTCCATCTGCTCGAGGAGGAGATAGCGGAGGATATTGCTGGGGATTCGTTTTTGCATGGAGACGGGAACCGAACCGCGGTGCGATACATAAGCGTTTGGCTCGTTGTCGCGTTCTCGTTCTCGTCTCACTCCGAACGAAAACTATAAGAACGCTGGAGGCAAATTACGCAGCGTAACATTACGCACCGTAATAGAGGGTTCGTATGGATCTTCCTACTATCATATTGATCGGCGTCGCAACCGCGGCGCTCGTCTGGTCGTTCTCAAAGAGCCGCGCGCGCAGTATCCTCAGCCTGCGCATCGCCAAGAATCGATTAGTGGAGATGGCGCCCGATCTTTTGGGGCTCCTCTTCATCATCGGGCTCTTCATCTCGATCATCGACGAAGCGCTGATCCAGTCACTCCTCGGCGGTGCCAGTGTGGTATCGAGCACGCTCTACGGCGCGCTCATCGGCACCGTGGCGATCATCCCCGCGTTCATCGCGTTCCCGCTGGCAGCGTCGTTGACCCAGATGGGTGCGCATCTTATCGCGGTGGCGGCGTTCATCACCACCCTCACCATGGTCGGGGTCCTCACCGCGCCGCTGGAGGCCAAAGCGTTCGGGTGGCGGTTCACCATGGTCCGCAACCTCGTGAGTGTCGGCGCGGCGATATCGATCGCACTGGCGATGGGGGTGTTCGTATAGCGATGGAGGCCAGCGTCGTGATCCGGCGGTTCAAGTTCGTCATCGCCGCCGCCGTACTCTACCTCGCCGCGGCCAGCGTGGAGCCCACGCTCGCTCTGCGCGGGCTCGAAACCTCCTGGACCTATATCCGCGAGATGATCGAGATCCTCCCCGCGGTGATGATCGCCACCGGGCTGCTCGATGTCTGGGTCCCACGGGATTGGATCGTGCGCCAGTTCGGGAAGCGGTCGGGATGGAAGGGGCGCGCGCTCTCCATCGGGCTCGGATCGGTCTCGGCGGGCCCGATCTATGCCGCGTTCCCGGTGACACGCTCGCTCCTGCAAAAGGGCGCCGATATCGTCAATGTCGTCCTGATCCTCTCTGCATGGGCGGTTATCAAGGTGCCCATGCTCATCGTGGAGACGAAATTTCTCGGCGCGCAGTTCATGCTCACCCGCTACCTCCTCACCGTGCCGGCCATATTGATGATCGGTGCGGTCACCGGCTGGCTCGTGAGTGAAAAGAAGGTGCTACGCGCCGGTGCGCGCGGGTTGAGCGAGCGAACCACGCAGATCCTCGACGCGCTCCCGCTCTACAACTGTGGCGCCTGCGGGTTCACCGGCTGCGGCGAATGCGCGGCGGCCATCGCCGCGGGTGAGGCACCGGCGGACCACTGCAAGCCCGGCGGTGCGGCGGTCGCTGAGCGGATCGGATCGATCCTCGAGCGCACGGATGATGCATCGGACTAAGCAGAATGTACTTGGCTCATCGAAAATAATGCGATCCATCGCTATTCGTCGTTCGCCGCTTTTGCAAGCTACACCACGGCGCGATCCTTCCCGTCGAAGATGTGCGCGCGCGCTCGTGTGAGGTCGATGGCGATCTCCTCGCCGGCGTTCAGATCGACCAATGTATCGGTCTGGATCGTGATCTGCATCTCGCCGACCTTCACATAGACGATGGTCGAGTTACCCAGCAGCTCCACCCCGTAGACCGTTACCGGGATGGCGTGCTCGTCGTCGCGGTCGACGATCGCGATATTCTCCGGCCGGATCCCGAAGGTCACCTCCGCAGCGGCCGGTTTCGCCTCATAGACCGCCTTGCCGATCCGTTTATGGAGTGGGAACCGTATCTCGCCGGCATCGAAGAGGTAGCCCCAAGAGCGCGGGGCGAGCTTCCCTTTGAGGAAGTTCATGCTCGGGCTGCCGATGAACGATGCGACGAATTTGTTGCTCGGATGGTTGTACGCCTTCAATGACGGATCGAACTGTTGGAGGATGCCGTCGTTGAGCACCGCCATCCGATCGGCCAGCGTCATCGCCTCCATCTGGTCGTGCGTCACATAGATCGTCGTGGTCTGCAGTTTCTGGTGCAGTTGCCGCAGCTCGATGCGCATATGTGCCCGGAGTTTCGCATCGAGGTTGGAGAGCGGCTCGTCCATGAGAAATACTTTCGGCTGACGCACCAGCGCGCGGCCCAGCGCGACACGCTGCCGCTGCCCGCCCGAGAGCTCTTTTGGTTTCTTCTCGAGTTGGTCCACGATCCCGAGGAGGTCCGCGGCCCAGCGCACACGGTCGTCGATCTCGGATTTGCTATAGCGCCGCATCCGGCCCTCGTCGTCGTATTTCGTCATGCGCAGCCCGAAGCTCATATTGTCGTAGATGTTCATATGCGGATAGAGCGCATAGCTCTGGAACACCATGGCGATATCGCGCTGCTTGGGCCGGAGGTCGTTCACGAGCGTGTCGCCGATCCATATTTCGCCGGCAGAGACCGTCTCGAGCCCTGCGATCATCCTAAGGGTCGTCGATTTGCCACAACCGCTCGGCCCGACGAGGACGATGAACTCCTTATCCTCAATATTGAGGGAAAGGTCGTCTACCGCCTTGAAATCGCCATATCGTCGGGTGACATTTTTGAGCACGACCCGTGCCATTCTTCCACCTCTACGAGGACTGGCCAATGCAATGTGGAGGGACTATAAATATGTTCAGATACCGAGCGATGGAGCGAGAAAAAAGAACGATCGCGCATCGGGTGGATATTTGGAAAGAAGCGCGGATGGAAGCGTTCCACCGCCGGCCCGGCACACCATACCCCGTGCCATAGGCTCTGGTCCGGCTCTTTTCATTGGACTGTGCGTTATGGAACGACGAATCTCTCGATGGCGACCGCGGTCATCCGTCGGTTCCGTCCACGGAGCGAATGATGCGCATGAAATGCCGATACTCCTGCTTGGCCGTCTTCTCACTCTTGAGCGTGCGCGTGATGTCGGTGAGATGCTCCACCAGTTTCTTGAGTTGCTCGCGCGTGGGTGACTGGAAATCGATGCCCACGCGTTTGATCTGCGTCTGGACCATGGGCATGGCAAATTCCAGCCCGCCGTGCAGCTCGCAGAAATAGGTGATGATCTCGTCCTCGGCCTCCAATAATGTTTCCGGAGACGCCTTCTTCGCACTCCCGCTGGTATCGGTCATCGGTTCGATACTCCCCCGTTGGTCCTATTGTACTTTTCATGCCGCAACGATCTGTAGGTCCCTGTGGTACCACGATGGCGGGTCGGATTTATCAATCTTTCTTCGCGCCCATATTTTCTATTTGGGGTCGGGTCACGCATCGTGGCGCGGTGCTGGCGAGGAGTGCCGTCGTCTATTTCGATGGGCCAGGATCGATCGACCGTTGAGGGTGAGATTGAGATTGAGATTGAGAGTGAGGTTGATGCTGATGGTATAAGCTGGTCGATCGTTCTTCTGCTGCCTCACGACCCGTCCTCATTCAACACTGGTGAATCCCGCTTCTTCTGCACCAGCGTGAGCTCGAACTTGCACTCATCGTCGCCCGCTGAGAGGCACTCGGTCTCGCGGCAACCATACTCGTTTCCGAGGAGGGCGGAGACGACCCCTGCCAGGTAGCCGGAGGTGAGGTTGCATGACGGCTTGCCGGTCTCTCCCATGGCCATCGCCTCCTTCGATTCCGAACAGACGACAGCGATGCGTTCCTTGGTCGCTTCGACAATATCGAGGAGGCCGAGTCCGAGCTCGATCCAGAGGCTGGGCAGCGTCGTATGCAGCCCCTCGGCACGGGCGCAGTTCACCTGCATCCGCTGGATGATCCCGAACCCGCTCCGATATCCGGCTTGGAACAATATCACATTGGTCAGCCGTTTCCCGATGAGGTTGCCAAAATCGCTGTGAAGGTCCTTCAGTATCTCGATGGGCATCATGAAAAACGCAATGAGCGTGCCGGTGTCGTCCGGTTCCGAAGCGGTAGGGTCGGCCATTGCAGCTCCTCGTTAAATAATGGTTGATATAAATGATACCTTAACCAAAGACCTGGGTGTTCGGTTCGTTGATCGATGTATTGTGCTCTATGTTGGGTTAAAGATCACATAGTAATGTCGAAATCTATTCGAGGCCCATATTCACTTCCCACACTTCACCCTTTACACTTCGCACTTCACCCTTTACCTTTCTCTGCTATCTCCGCCAGTTCACGTTCGACATTCTTCAGATCGCGTTTCTCCAATGTGAGATGGCTGATCGGGACGAGGAGGATCGAGTTGTGGATCGCGATCTGATCGTTGATGAGCTGGATGAATTTCAATACCTGCGTGAAATTGTTCTGGGTGATGAGATATTCGAGTCCGCTGAGGAGCACGATACTGTTATCGGCGCGCTTGAGGAAGTTCTCGAGGAGATGGTAGAGGTTCCCCAGCATGGTGGGCTTGATCGAGTTCTCGCGCCCGGATTTCGAGAGCCAGAGGATCGGCGTCTTCGTCAGCTTGTACTTGTTCCGGATCTTTTCCGGAAACTCGCGCGTGATACAGAACCCCGGACTACCGTGGGTGAGGAAATCGAGGAACACATCGTACGCGCGTCGCGGCGTTTCCTCCTTGATAATATAGCTGAGGCCGCGTTCGAGGTCGTACTTCATCTCCTCGTCGATCGAATCCTCTTTGCCCGGCTCCAACGCATCGGACGACGGCGAGAGATGGTGGTAACAGTACGGGTCGCCCACCGAGAGACACTTTTCTTCCACACAATGGTATTTGTGATCGGTCAACCCGGACGCGAGCCCGGCGATATAGCCTGCGGTGAAGTTGCACGTTGGCTTTTTCACCTTCCCCACCGATGTCGCTTCGAACGATTCCGTGAACTCGAACTCGATCTCGTTCTCTGCGAGCTGCCGAATCGTCGGGCGCCCGAGCCCGATCTCCGACCATATATCCTGGATCGTTTTCAGCAGTTCGGCCATGGTCCCGCATTTCGTGCCCATGATCGTGGCCATCTCTTCGCCGCAGCGGAACCCGTATCGCTCGAGAAGCCCGCGGGCGTTCTCTTCGCCCATCGAGATCTGGACCTCGCTCCTGAGGCTCTTGAGCGCGTTGTCCGGCATGATGAAGAACGATAGCAGTGCTTCGCGATCGGTCATCTCGTTCGGATCGATCGGTTCAGGTTCATGATCAGGATCAGCTACTGACACACATATCACCGCGGTAAAAAGATGGGGTCGAAGGCTCAGACCTCGTAGACCATCAACTCGGCGATTTTATGGAATGCATCCTCTACACGCTCGCCCGTCTTCGCAGAGGTGAAATAATACGGCGCGTCGAATTGTGCGCAGACCGCCTTCAGCTCCTTCTCGGAGAAGGCGATCTTGTCCTCGAGATCGACCTTGTTGGCGAGGAATACGATGGGGATCTCGCCGTTGATCTTATAGATCGACTCCACCCACCCCGGAAGACTCTCCAGCGTATCTTTGCGTGTCACATCTGCGACGATCAACGCCCCTTTCGCGCCCTGATAGAACACGGAATGTAACCGCCGGAACTCTTTTTGGCCCAAAACATCCCAAATAAGAAGCGTGATGAGTACGATATCCTTCTCGCTACGTTCGATGTGCACATTCTTTTTCGAGACTTTAGTACCGACAGTAGTTAAGTATTTATCATCGAACTTATTGACAACAAATCGGCGAATGAGGCTCGTTTTACCGACCGCAGAATCTCCGAGGAGACATATCTTCATCCGCATTTCTTCTGTTATTGTCACAGAAAGAGCCTCCAGAGACTCCATGGGTGTTTTAATATTTAATAGCATTGGATGCGGCAGAATCGGTCCCCGCGGGTATGCCCGTCGCGCCATGCTCGACGGCAGTCCACGGGGACACATACGATATTCTCCGTGCTGCGAACGCGGTGACAATTTTCGAAGCGCTTTTGAAAGCCTGGCAAACCGTCCTGCGTCTCAATTGTAACACCCTATCGTCTATTTCGCTGGAAACGCCTTTACGAGCGACGATCGCGACCACTTCCCGCGTCGTGCAGCGCGCGGTCCCTGGTCCCGGTCTCATACCGACCGATGCGCCGCATTATATGATGAGACGGCAACGGCGGCGACCATCCCGTATCGGAACGAGAGCGATATTCCACTCATTCGACCCGTACGACCCGCACGACCCGCACGCGCCATCGGCGTAAAGTCCATCGGGGTTGCATCTCTTACAACCGTTGCCATGCGACGCATCCGCCTAAACGGACTGTGCCGCTCGATCATGACATGACGACGGTTGAACGCTGTTATTCCTAATCCTCGTCCCCCATCCGCCGGGTCAATCCCTCGAAATCGTATGACGACCGGCGTTTGGGTCGTTTGCCGATCTCCTCGGGATCGAGACAAGTCAATTCTAATTGGAGTAGTTTGAGCTGTTTTCGTTCCAATGCGGTGGGACTGAGACGGATGAGAAGGATGGAGTTATAGAGCGCGATCTGGTCCTTGATCAACTGGATCAATTTCAAGACCGAATTATAATTACTTTGCACGATGAGATATTCGATCCCGTCGAAGAGGATCATGCTGCGCTCGCTGCGTTTGAGGAAACCTTCGATCCGGTGGTAGATCTCGCCGAGCTGTGAGGGGTTGACGGATTGGTCGCTTTCCGCCTTCGTCAACCACAACATCGGCGTCTTCTTCAAGTTATGGGCCTGCATCACATGACGCGGGAAGTCGCGGGTGATACAGAGCCCCTGATGACCGTGCGTCACCGCGTCTTTGAACACATCGAAGGTCAGTCGTGATCGATCGCTTTCGATTAGATAGCTGTACCCGATCTTGAGATCATATTTCCGGCTCGTATGCGCATTTTCCTCATAGGTCGGCCGGAACATCGCCGAGGTCTTTCGGAGCCGATGAAGACAGATCTTGTCGCCCTTGGCGATGCACTGCTCTTCCTTCGAGGAAAAGTGCACCCCGAGGAGCGCGGAAATGATGCCGGTGATATATCCCGAAGTAAATTGGCACGACGGCGCCGTGCCCGTATCGCTCGGGCGCGATTCGATCGACTCTTCCAGCGTGACGAGGTATTCGTCGTCGTTGATGATCTGGACATGTGGCCTCCCAAGACCGACCTCGGCCCAGATCCCCTCTAATGTGGTCGGGATCTCCTCCGGCGAGGGGCACTCGAACGCCATGTCCTTGACCATGTCTTCGCCGCAACGATAGCCATAGCGTTGCATGATGCCGCGCGTCTTTTCCTCGCCATCCGAGATCTCCAGCTCGTTCCGAAGGCTCCTGATCGCACTGCTGGGCATGATGAAGAACGGTATCTCTGCTCCATGGACCGTCTGCGCCGATTCTGGGCGGGTTGAGCATTCTTCATCGTCGTCTCGACCCTCGCGTTTCATGTGATCCCCAGAATTGTAAGCCAGTATTGGTAGAGGTTATAACGGTATAAAACTATCGAAACATACAGTTGACAATAGAAGGAACGATCGTCTCCTCAAATAAGCTTTGGATGTATATCGTTCACAGTATTTAAAGCTTGTAGGGGCCAATAGGGGCCACCACAGCGCACCAGAGCAAGATTTAATGCTTGTGATCGGCTAAGGGCAACCACCGCATGCCGCGCTTGCCCCGCTCGCCCGATGATCGGTGTGGGCGGCTGCGACCGTTCTTCGAGGTGGTAGGGTTTGGATAGAGGCGAACCGATGCGATCTGTCTCGGTCAGCACCGATATCGGTGGCACATTTACCGATTTCGTCGTGCGCAGAGGTGATACGGTCTCGATCTTCAAGATCCCGAGCACACCGGCCGCTCCCGAACGAGCGATCGAACAAGGGCTGGAATTAATCTGCCATCCACCCGGGGCGAACAGTACCAAACGCACCGTTGCGGCCTTCTCCCACGGCACGACGGTAGCGACCAACGCGATCATCGAGCGTCGCGGCGCGCATACCGCCCTTATCACCACGAAAGGGTTCATCGATATTCTCGAGATCGGGCGCCAACAACGCATGGACCTCTACGATTTTTCGCACACGCGTACCCCGCCGTTGGTCCCGCCCAACCGCCGCTATGAGCTCGACGAACGCGTTGCCGCCGACGGCACGGTACTCAAAGCGGTACGATCGGACGATATCGCGCGCCTCATCGGGCAGCTTCGCGATGCACCATCCGAAGCTGAGATCGAAACCGGAACCGGAACCGGAACCGGAACAGGAACCGAAAGCAAGATCGAGAGCGTCGCCATCTGTTTCCTCTTTTCGTTCCTCGACCCGCAGAACGAACAAGCGGTGGCACGCGCCATCCAGCAGGCGCTGCCAGCAGTCTATACTTCGGTCTCATCCGATGTATTGCCTGAACTGCGCGAATACGGACGAGTCTCCAGCACCGTCCTCGATGCGTATCTGAAACCGATCATGGACCGCTATCTTCGATCGTTGGAAGCACTCATCGAAACATACGGGAACGAGCGCGAGACACCGATCATGATCATGCAGTCCAACGGCGGTGTCGCAGCGAGCCCCGTGATCCGCAAACGGCCCGTCACCGTGCTCCTATCCGGCCCGGCGGCGGGGGTGGCCGCGGCGGCAAAGATCGGCGCCAGCCTCGAAGAGAACAACATCCTTACCTTCGACGTCGGCGGCACCAGCGCCGATGTCTCGTTGGTGGCGGAC
>CAZSUE010000104.1:0-5975 GCA_964609045.1 uncultured archaeon
GGGGAGCGGTGTGCGGTTAGCGGTTAGCGGTTAGCGGTGTGCGGTTAGCGGTGTGCGGTTAGCGGTGTGCGGGGCCGCTCCCGTTGTGTCATCATCGCCTTGAGTCATCGCCAGTCAGCGCGTAATTTGTATCAAAAATGTACCAACCTTTTGCTAGATCTTGCAACCAATTACAATAGATTGTTCATACATCTTTATTGGCGCGGAGCGCATTGATCTGTTGGAACGTTCGATCCCAATAACCGAGATGGTCATTGATGCGAGAGAAATCCACCGAGACAAAGACCGCTGCGCGGGATGAAGACCGCCTCACCTCCAGGGATGCTTTTCGGCTCCCGCGCGTGAACTACGACGCGGTGATCTTCGACCTCGACGGGGTGCTGACCAAGACCGCGAAATTGCATGCGAGCGCGTGGAAGCGTATGTTCGATCGGTTCCTCGCCTCGCGCGAGAAAGATCACCGACCGTTCGATATCGATGACGATTATATCGAGTATGTGGACGGGAAGGGACGGTACGACGGCGTGCGAAGCTTTCTCGTCTCGCGCGATATCGAGCTCCCGGAAGGGAGCATGGAGGACGGGGCCGATGAGGAAACGGTGCATGGGTTGGGGAACCGGAAGAACCGTATCTTTCACCAGCTTCTCGAATCGGACGGCGTGGAAGTGTATGCGTCGGCCCTCCGGCTCCTCCGTCAGCTTCGGGCGAAGGGGTTCGACCTCGCCGTCGTTTCCTCGTCCAAGAATTGTCAGCGCGTATTGGAGGCGGCAGAGCTCGCCGGCTTTTTTACGACACGTGTGGACGGCGTTGACATCGAGGAGCGGGATATGGATGGGAAGCCCGCGCCCGACCTATTCGTCGAGGCCGCGGCGAGACTGGATGTCGAGCCCGCCCGTGCGGTGGTCGTAGAAGATGCACTCTCCGGTGTGGCGGCGGGTCGCGCGGGCGGGTTCGGACTCGTCATCGGGGTCGATCGGCAAAATGGAGAAGAGGAGTTGTGCGCCCACGGCGCCGATAGTGTGGTGAGGGACCTCTCCACGGTGCGACCGGGGATGGGCATCGACGATCTCCCCAGTGCGATCGAGGCGTTCGGGACGATCCGGCGGCGGTTACGGAACCGCCGGCCGGTGGTATGTCTCGATTACGACGGCACGCTGACGCCCATTGTGGCACGGCCGGAGGACGCCGACCTCTCCAATGAGATGCGGCTCACCATCCTCCGGTTGGCCGAGGAATGCGAGGTCGCCATCATCAGCGGTCGCGGGCTCGACGATGTCCGCGCGCGAGTGGGCATCGACGATATCGTCTATGCGGGGAGCCACGGGTTCGAGATCGACGACGGGCGCGGTATGACGTTGGAACACGACGCGGCCAAGAGGCACCTCGGCGAGTTGGATGCTGCGGAAGCGCAGCTTCGAAGCGCACTCGACGCGATGGAAGGCGCGCAAGTGGAGCGCAAACGCTTCTCCATCGCGGTCCATTATCGTAATGTCGCCGAGGAGGTGGATGTGGAACGCGTGGGCGCCGTCGTCGCGAAGGTCCTCGAGAGCGCACCGCACCTTACGCTCTCACATGGCAAAAAGGTCTATGACATCCAGCCCGATATGGACTGGGACAAGGGGCGCGCGTTACGCTGGGTGCTCGAGCAGCGACGGCTGGATCGGCCCGATGTCGTCCCCATCTATATCGGCGACGATCTCACCGATGAGGACGCCTTCGCGGTGCTGGGCGGTCAGGGTATCGGTATCGTGGTGGCGGACGGCGAAAAGAGCGACGCGCAGTGTGACACCGGCGCAGAAGCAGAAGCAGATGCAGATGCAGAAGGCGACATCGACATCGACATCGACACCGCGCGCGATACGGCCGCACAGTTCTCGCTCACCGATCCGCATGCCGTGTTGGAATTTCTGACCCTCCTCGCCGAACTCGTGGAGCGCGGGAGCGGCTGGAGCATGATCTATCGCGGTTTCGATCCGGCGTCGGAGCGGCTCCGCGAGGCGCTCTCTACCCTCGGGAACGGTTATTTCTGTACGCGCGGGGCCATGCCATGGGCGCGCGCCGACGATGCTCATTATCCCGGCACCTATATCGCCGGCGGCTATAACCGCCTCACCACGGAGATCGCGGGGCGGGCGGTGGAGAACGAGGATCTCGTGAACTTTCCGAACTGGCTCGCACTCACCTTCCGCCCGGCGGGCGAAGACTGGTTCGACCTCTCCGGCGTAGAACTGATGAGCTACCGGCAAGAGCTCAATATGAAGGAAGGTGTGCTGCATCGCGAGCTGCGGTACCGCGATAACGAGGGGCGGGTGACCGCCGTGCGCACCCGTCAGCTCGTGCTGATGGAAGATATGCACCTCGCCGCGCTGGAGCTGACCATCGTACCGGAGAACTGGTCCGGCGCGCTGGAGGTCCGTTCCGCGTTGGACGGGACGGTGACCAACGCCGGGGTGGAGCGCTACGAACAGTTCGATGGTCGGCATCTGGAACCGATCATGGCATCAGCGCTGGACGAACGCCGGATGATCCTGCATATGCGAACGCGCCAATCGCGGCTCGAGGTCGCACAAGGGGCACGGACCGAGGTCTATATCGACAATGTGGCACAGGATGTGGCGCAGGACGCAAAACGCGGCCGCGACTGGGTGGCTCAGCAGTTCCAATTCAGTGTGGACGCCGGTGAGACGGTGACCGTCGAGAAGGTGGTATCGCTCTATACCACCCGCGACCCCGCGATATCGAGCTGCGTGCTCGAGGCAGAGAAAGGGGTTGCGCGCAAAGTACGGTTCGAGGAGCTGCTGCAACGGCAGGTGCTCTCGTGGCGCCATATCTGGGAGCGGACCGCCGTCCAGCTGCGCGCCACCGACGAGACGACGGTGCAAGATATCCAGACGGTGCTCCGGCTCTATACCTTTCATCTCCTCCAGACCGCGTCGATCCATTCGCTCGATATCGATGTGGGGATGCCGTCGCGGGGCTGGCACGGCGAGGCGTATCGCGGCCATATCTTCTGGGACGAGCTCTTCATCTTTCCCATACTCAACTTCCGCTACCCGCAGATCACGCGCTCGCTCCTCCTCTATCGCTATCGTCGGCTCGACGAGGCGTATCGTGCGGCAAAGGAGGCAGGCTACCACGGTGCGATGTATCCGTGGCAAAGCGGGAGCAACGGCCGCGAAGAGAGCCAGGAGGTACACCTCAACCCGCGATCGGGACGCTGGCTACCGGATAATTCCAACCTCCAACGCCATATCAACGCCGCCATCGTCTACAATATCTGGCAGTATTATCAGGTGACAGGCGATCTCGAGTTCCTCTCGTTCTACGGCGCGGAGATGATCCTCGCCATCGCGCGGTTCTTCGCCTCGCTGAGCAGCTACAACGAAACGCTGGACCGTTACGAGATCAAGGGCGTCATGGGCCCGGACGAGTACCACGACCGCGATCCCGATACAGACGAGCCCGGGCTCGACAATAACGCCTACACCAACCTCATGGCGGTGTTCGTTTTCGAGCGTGCGGGCGAGCTATTCGAAATACTCCCGCTCCAAGAGATACTGGAACTGTGCGAAAAGCTGGAGATACAAGAGGAGGAGATCAGATGCTGGGACGAGATCGCGCGAAAAATGCGCATCGTGTTCCACGGCGACGGGATCATTAGCCAGTTCGAGGGCTACGACGACCTCGAGGAGTTCGATTGGGACGGCTACCGCGAGAGATACGGCGACATCCAGCGCCTCGATCGCATCCTCGAAGCGGAGGGGGACACGCCGAACCATTATCAGGTATCGAAACAGGCAGATGTGCTCATGCTCTTCTATCTCTTTTCCGCCGACGAGCTGAGCGAGATGTTCGAGCGGCTTGGATATGCGTTCACCTACGAGACGATCCCGAAGAATATCGAGTACTATCTCGAGCGCACCGCCCATGGTTCGTCGCTCTCGCGGGTGGTCCACTCACGGGTGCTCTTCCGGTCCGACCGCGCCAATTCGTGGGAGCTTTTTACCGAGGCGCTGCAGACCGATGTCGCGGATATCCAAGGCGGCACCACAAAAGAGGGCATCCATCTCGGTGCCATGGCCGGGTGCGTGGACATTATCCAGAGCGTCTACACGGGGCTCCAGACGATGGGCGACATCCTCCAGTTCGAACCCGAGCTACCCGAGGCGCTGGAGTCGCTCTCCATGCACCTGCGGTATCGCGGGAACTGGCTGGAGGTCGATCTCGATGATGAACGGTTGCGCCTCGAGGCGCTCGCATGCGGTGCGCTGCCGGTGACCATCGAGGTCAACGGCGATCGGTTCCAGCTCAGTGAGGGCGAGGTGAAGGCGGTGCTTTTGCAGGAGGAGGAAGGAGCGGTCTTGGCCGGTGAGCGATCGGTGGAGGAAGGGCCACAGATACGGTTGCCGCCAGAGGTCGAAGGGGGAGAAAAGGAGTGATGCATGCGCCCGGGCGAGAGGGACAATAATGTGTGTGAATAATGTGTGTGCATGCGCGATTTGTATCGAATTTGTAACCGTTTGGCACAGGACATGCACCAATTATCTACACGATTTACACGAAGTATTATAGGAATATGACGGGCTAAGTGTGGTCATACGGAGTCACATTCATGGTCGTGGAAAAAGGATATTGTGAACGGTGTGAGAATTACGACCCTTATCTCCGGTGGGTGCGCGGCCGGATGCTGTG
The DNA here is from genome assembly GCA_964609045.1 of uncultured archaeon. Taxonomy (GTDB): domain Archaea; phylum Thermoplasmatota; class Penumbrarchaeia; order CAZSUE01; family CAZSUE01; genus CAZSUE01. The sequence continues at coordinate 4,693 of CAZSUE010000104.1, forward strand.
CAGGAAATGCCAGCGGAAGGTGATGGAGGACGCAAAAGGGCTCGACGACGCGGTCTCACCGGACGAGGAGCCGACCATCGATACGAAGGACCGCCGCGAGTCGCCGAAGGTGCCGCCCGTGGGCGTGGAGCGCGAAGAGAGCGCCGGCATGGTGCGTGCCACGGACGGTCACGAGCGCGAAGAGAGTGGCGCAAGTGGCGCAAGTGGCGCGAGTGGCGCGAGTGACGGGAGCGGAGAGAGGACTGAGGATAGATCCCGCGAGGAAGAAGTGGAGTTGGCGAGGGGCGGTTTTCCTCCCACTGGCGAAAGGGGGCCGCATGGCGGTGATGAGGAGCGAAAAGAGCGCTCGAAGACGGAGCCTTCCGTTCTGCCGCCGGTGGAAGAACATGAGCCGATCGAGTCGGAGGAGGAATGATCCATGCCGGAACTGCCCGATGTGGAAGTGTTCCGTGGCTACCTCCAGTCCACTGCGATGCATCAACCCATCATATCGGTCACCGTTGTGGAAAAGGCGTATCGGCTCTTCGACGATATCGACCCGGAGCAGTTCATCGACGAGCTGACCGGGCGCGCCTTCACCGAGACCCATCGTCACGGCAAACATCTCCTGGTGGCGACCGACGGGCGATGGGTCGCGCTCCATTTCGGTATGACCGGTTTTCTCAAGTATTATAAGCGCGAGGCGACCGCACCGGACCATGTCCGCGTTCGGTTCGATTTCACAAACGGCTACCGGCTTGCGTACGATTGCCAGCGGCTCCTCGGGCATGTGTCGCTCACCGACGGGCCCGAGGCGTATATCGCCGAGAAAGAGCTGGGACCCGATGCGTTGCGGATATCGCCGGACGCGTTTCGCGAACGGTTCGCACGACGCCGTGGGATGGTCAAGACCGCGCTGATGGATCAATCGCTCATCGCCGGTGTCGGCAATGTCTATGCGGACGAGGTCCTCTACCAAGCGGGGTTCCATCCCGAGAGCAAGGTACCGAACCTCGTCGACGAGCAACTGCAGACGCTCTACTCGACCATGAACGCCGTGCTCGAAACGACCATCGACGCCGGTGCGGACCCCGCGTCGTTCCCGAACGGGTTCCTCACCCCGATGAGGCGCGACGGCGGCGCGGGGACGAACTGTCCGCACTGTGGCGGTGAGATCGAGAAGACGAAGGTGGGCGGGCGCACCACCTATTATTGCCCGCGGCATCAGCAGCAGCTCTGAGTACGGTATGGTATGGTACGGTATGGTACGGTATGGTACGGTATGGTACGGTATGGTACGGTAT
>CAZSUE010000104.1:6075-7529 GCA_964609045.1 uncultured archaeon
GTACGGTATGGTACGGTATGGTACGGTATGGTACGGTATGGTACGGTATGGTACGGTATGGTACGATGTGGTACGGTATGGTACGGTACGGTATGGTACGGTACGGTACGGTACGGTACTGGCTGGGCGCGGCAGCTACTATTTAGCCATTCCCGGTAAATTCTATATAATACATACCTCTGGCGCGCGGCTCGGCATCGATTAGCAGAGGGAGAGACCGATGATGCTGCACAGCCCGTCGATGCGGTCGATGCGGTCGATGCCGATATATATGCACCGCGGCACCGCATAATAGAACGAATCGCGCTCGATCGTTACATAATATATTTATACTTCACACGATTTTCACGCCTCTAATGGGCCATAACAATAAGCTCTTTCGTAACTATATCAATTACCTCTACAATGGGATCGACGTCCGTGGACCCGGCGAGTTCTCCGTTGGCTCGAGTTCGATCCCGCACCGTATCTACCATAAGCTCATCGTGCGGAAACTGCTGGAGGAGAAGACGGACGACCGCTTCGTCACACTCGATGTGGAACATACCTTTATCGACGGCTGGCGCTGCGACATCCTCCTCGTCCAGAAACATCATGCGCGCATTATCGAGATCCAGAACCCGAACGGGTATGTGATCAATGTCCATTTCGATACGATCGAGGAGGGGTATGGGCTCGTGCGCGAGTTAAAGAAGCGCAAGATCATCAGTAAGAGTAGGTATCGTAATCTGGTCCAGATGCTCGAAGCCAAGACCCATCGCCGGGAGGAGTCCGGGCGCATCCACATCGTGCGCGCGGAAGGTGTGGATGTGGAGCGCGTGAGCGATTTCATCGCCCGCGCCAACGACCCGCCGGAGCTGAAACGCAAATGCGGTGCATGGGACGATCGCAGCACCGATCTCGTGTTCGCCATCTCCGCCAACGGTTTCGAGGAGTATATCGAGGATATCTGGAACCATCGACTCCCGGTGGCGGAGCTCTATGTGGTGGAGCCGGAGATGGTCCGGAATATCCGCCGCAAGCTCGCCGAGATCGATAATATCTATGCGATGAACGATCCACGGGTCTATGAGCCGGAATGGGAGCAGGTGCTCCGGTTCCGGGTGGACCTCGAGGGCAAGTGTCTCCATTCCATCGGGAACGGGGACAAGAGCCACGAGCATATCGAAGAGGCGCTGGAGAAGACCTCGGTACGGCTCTGTCAGTAATGGAAATGGAGCCGCCGAACATCTTCGACCCCTCCCCATACCGCTTCTTGAACGCTTCGTCCGTAGTGGACACGTTTTTCCTTCTTATTTTCATTCTCATTCTTATTTTCATCTGAACGAGTGGAATAGAGCACGGTCACACCGGCATCGTCCCTTCCCGCACGCACGCGCTGGCCCCTTCGTTCGTTTGCTCAGTTCGGCTCAGTTCGGTTCAGTTCGGTTCAGTTCGGTTCAGTTCGGTTCAGT
>CAZSUE010000104.1:7629-10520 GCA_964609045.1 uncultured archaeon
TTCGGCTCAGTTCGGTTCAGTTCGGTTCAGTTCGGTTCAGTTCGGTTCAGTTCGGCTCAGTTCGGTTCAGTTCGGCTCAGTTCGGTTCAGTTCGGTTCAGTTCGGTTCAGTTCGGTTCAGTTCGGTTCAGTTCGGTTCGATTCAGCCGTCCATCCTCAATTTCTCATTCCTCCATCCTCGCCCCTTCGCCCCTGTACTTTTTATAGCTCCACATCCTTCACTTCACCCCTTGACCATCTCACAATTCTCAACGGTATCGATGGTAGACCATCCATCTCCATCTCCATCTTCATCTTCATCTTCATCTCTAACTATTGGGCGACCTCCATGCTTTTGGCTGGCGATATTGGCGGTACGAAAACGCAGCTCGCGCTCTATGGCACGAACACGGGCCCTGACCATCCGCTCGTATCGGTGACCGTGAAGAGCGCGCACTATCGATCGCCCGACGCGCTTCTGCGCGCGTTCCTCGCCAGCCCCGCAACAGAGGGCCTTCATCCCACTCATGCTTGCCTCGGCGTGGCCGGGCCGGTGTGGAAGGGGCGCTCGCAGTTCACCAACCTCCGCTGGACGATGGACGAACGGACGCTCGCGCGCGAGTTCGGTCTGGCGCGGGTGAAACTGCTCAACGACCTCGAGGCGAGCATCCACGCGTTCGGGGTGCTGGGTTCCAACGATCTCGCGCCGCTTGCGGCGGGCGTGGGCGATCCGCAGGGCCCACGGGCGGTGATCGCGCCGGGGACGGGGCTAGGCGAGGCGTACGCGGTATGGGACGGTGTCCAGTACCGCGCGTTCGCCGCCGAGGGCGGGCACGCCGAGTTCGCGCCACGGAACCGCACGCAGCTCGCGCTCCTCCATTTCCTCATGGAACGCTACGAGCATGTGAGCTACGAACGCATCTGCTCGGGGACCGGCATCCCGAACATCTACGCATTTTTCAAGAGCCATGGCTACGAAGAGCCAGAGTGGCTCGCTAATAAGTTGGCCGCGGTGAAGGATCCTACGCCAGTGATCGTCAACACGGCGCTGGGTGACCCTATGCGCTCACCGCTTTGTACTGCAACGCTGCGCCTTTTCGTCGAGGTCCTCGGGCAGGAGGCGGGCAACCTCGCGCTGAAGACGCTCGCCACCGGCGGCGTCTATCTCGCCGGCGGGATCCCACCGCGCATCCTCGATGTTTTGCGCGACGGGGCGTTCATGAGCGCGTTTTGGTCTAAGGGTCGCATGTCGCGGGTGGTCAGAGATATTCCCGTGCAGGTGATCCTCCATCCCAAGCTCGCGATGCTCGGTGCGGCGGCGTACGGGCTGGTGCGGTCGCATCGGTCGGGCGAGGGGCGTCCCGGCGGCGTGGTCGTCGATACCGGTGATGAGAAGGTCCGTCCCGGTGCCAGTGTGAGTTACGATTGAGACGGAACCGCGTTACGGCGAACGTCCGTCTGCGACTGCAGCCGAAGTGCCAACGACCACTCCACCAGCTCTTCTTGCGGCGGGGTGGGTCGTTGTCTCGTGTCGCTCTCCTTCTATCGTGTTCGAGCCATGCGGCTGTTGGGTCCGAGGCTCCTCATGTTCTCCGTTGACGGTGGCGGCGGAAGAAAGCAATGCTGAGGAGGAGCGCAACGATCGCCGATGCGACGACGACGACCCGCGCATCGGTCGCCCATCTCTCGAGGTCGGGGTCGAGGTGGCGGGCAAACGCGCGCTCTCGGTCAGAGGTGTCGGAGCCGTCATCGTTCTCGCCATGCTCCGGCATCGCCGAGGTTGTCTTTGGTTCGTAGGTGAGGGTGAGGTATTGCGTCGCCTCGGCGCCGGTTCGATCCCGCACGGTGACCGAGAGCGAGAGCGTCGCACCTCGCTGGCGCTCCTCGTCCCGTTCGAGCCAGAGCTCGATGCTGTCGACCTCGTCAGGCTTTGCGGGCAGCGTGGCATAGCGCTCGCCGTCGATCTTGATCGTGACGGTCTCGATCTCACCGTCGGCGCGCCATTGGAGGAGGAGCGGGCTGGCCACCGGTGATCCGTTCGCGGGCGAGAGGAGTTCGAGCGCGGGCGGCGGTGCGACGCGCACCGTGCATGTTGCGGTGGCAGTGTGGCCGAACGCGTCGTCGCCGATCAGTTCGATGAAGTTCTCGCCGTCGACCGATCCCTCGAGGGAAACGCTGCCGCTGGGTCGTTCGGGCGCGATCGTTCGGCGCTCGCCATTGAGGGCCAGCTCGAGCGTTCCGATCGCCGCCGCCGCGCGGTACTGCACCGTGATCGGGCCGCGGCGCACGATGCTCCCATTTAGCGGCGAGATGATGCTCACTGGCGTGTTGGGCTCATAGTGTACCGTTATCTTCTTGCTGGGTCTCCGCCCCCAGCGATCGGTGCCGCGGACGGCGACGGTATTCTCGCCGCGTACCAGCGGCTCGAGGGTCAGATCATAGCGGACGCCCGCCTCGATCGTATCGTACTCTGCGCCGATCGCTCTATTGAGCTGCACGGTGACCTCGTTGAGCGCGGCGGTGGCGGACCATTGGAGCGGGATGCGGGGTGCGATGGACGATGCGTTCTTAGCGGGGGTGGTAATGTTGATCGTCGGGGCGGTCTCGACCTGGACGGTAATATTGGCGATAGCGGTCTGATCCCAACGATCCACGGCGGTGAGGGCGATCGTATTGCGTCCTGGGTGGAGATCGGTGAGTTCGTAGTGCTGTTCGTTGTCGCCGGCGTGCTCGACGGTGGTGCGCGTTTCGCCGTTGTGCGCGATAATGGTTCGATCGGTATAGGCCGAGGTATTCCACCGGATGGTGACCGCGCGTTCGGGAAGGGTGGCGCCGTCCTCGGGCGCGCGTATCTCGATGGAGGGTACGGGGTAGGTGGGGCGGTAACCGTCGGTGAACGGGAGGCTGAGATAG
>CAZSUE010000105.1:0-2794 GCA_964609045.1 uncultured archaeon
GCGGGGAGCGGGGAGCGGTGTGCGGGGAGCGGTTAGCGGTTAGCGGGGAGCGGTTAGCGGTTAGCGGTGTGCGGGGAGCGTTGTGCGGTGTGCGGTGTGCGGCGGACGATCGGGGGTTGGGGCCGACCCAGCCCGCCGATGTTTTTCATTTATCGTACCTGAAACAAATGAGGCTGACCGTCAACCCATTTCGTATTGGGTGCCCAAGGCTCTAGTATTTACTCTTTTTGGGTAAAAGATAAATATAGGTTTGGCTGCGCCTTCGCTCTCGGTCAGCCTCGTATACCCCGTCCCATATCTTACCTGAAACAAATAGCCCTTCCCATCGGCTCCATATCTCTATACTATGGGTCAGCGTTCTAATTTCATATTTCCGAAGCGATGGCCGCACCTCGGTGTCGATCCACATCTGGGCGGCGTGCCATTCCAGGCACTCCGAACGGCCAGAGAACCTTCTTTATCAAGCTGGCAGCGGGCGCGAACCGACCCGGCATCCCGTCTAATGAACGAACTGATCGGCGTGAACGGGATCCGAGGTACGATCTCATTCCTTCGGGATATTCTGCAGTTTGACCAGACAAGTTTCGTACAGGTCCCAGATCACATCGCGCTCCTTTTCGTCCATTTCCTTGTCGCCCCAGACCGTCGTCATGATCTCTTGTAAGCGTTCGTAGATCGTTTCGCGTTCGGACGCGTCGAGCACCCCGTCGGCGACGGCCTCGTCGACCTCACGCCTGAGCATCGACTGGAGTTCTTTAAGCTTCGAACTCATCACACCACGAACAGATCAACGACCTCGGCTTATATTATCTTTTGGTTGAGCATTGAGCGATGCGATGCGATGAGCGACCATCGATCCAAAAAGGATCGAAGCCAAGTGGGTGGATGCCGATGCATTCCGCTGGCGGCGCCAGAGTCGCGAGTACGCCCCGGGCCGCACCGCCGTAGAGTACGGCTCACAGCTCCGACTGGAGCACGCTGGGGAGCTGGTCGATGATGTCGGTCGGGAGCATCCCGTATCCACGCGTTTCGAACACGCGGTCGCCGGCCGTGCCGTTGAGCCAAGTGGCGATCCTCGCCGCGTTGTAGGGCGCAACGCGCTTGGCGAGGAGCGCGCCCACCACGCCGGCGAGCACATCGCCCGTGCCGCCTACGGTCATGCCGGGATTGCCCGTGCGGTTGCGCTTGAGGCGCACGCCGTCGGTGACGATATCGATACGGCTCTTGAGGATGATCGTCACCCCGAGCCGTTTGGCGAGACGTTGCGCCGCATCGCACCGTTCGCGCATCGACATCGAGGCATCCAGCGCGCCGTCGTCGCCGTTGATACGCGCAAACTCCTGCGCATGCGGGGTCAGGACCATCGAGAGCGGCGGTTCGTACCCCGCAGCGTGCTCTTGCGTGGTTTCCCTTCCTTCGTCACCTCTCTCGATACGATCCAGTAACGCGTCGGGATAGGGATCGACACTGAGCGCATAGAGCCCGTCCGCGTCCACCACTACCGGGATATCCCGCGCAAGAAGCCGGGGGAGGAGCGCGTGGACCATCTCGATCGTGGCTGCGTGACGGCCGATGCCGGGACCGAGCACCACTGCGTCGACGCCCTCTGCGTATTCGGCGAGCCGATCGGTATCGGACGCAATGAAATGCGCGCGCGGCGCCGTCCACCCCCCCTCACTTTCGTCCCCTCTCTCGATCTCATCCCCTTCACCGAGCGCGTGGACGATGAAGCTCGGCGAGAACGACGCGATGGTGGAGAACGCACGCGCGGGAGTAGCGATAAAAACGAGGTCCACACCGGTCCGGAGCGCGGCGAGACCGGCGAGCGCCGGTGCACCGGTATACGGCCCGCCACCGATCACGAGCAGCTTCCCGTTCTTGCCCTTGTACGCGTCCGGTGACGAACGCGGGTAGTATACCAGCTCGCCGGGGCCGATATAGCACGATGCCGACTCGGGGATACCGATGTCCACCACCGCGATCTCGCCGCAGCTCGATTCGTCCATCCCGATCTTGGTATCGTGAAAGGTCGCGGTGAGCGCGGGATGTGTCATCTCGGGGGTGCCGAGACCGGTGGGCGCGTCAACGGCGAGCACAGGGACACCGGAACGGTTGATCGCGCGAACATATCCGTCCACCGGCGACCGCAGCCGTCCCTTCAGCCCCACCCCGAGCATGGCGTCGAGGACGAGTTCGGCGTCATCGAGCAGTGCGTCGACCTCCTCCACCGACGGTGCGGTCACGACCCGAAGCCGCTCCTCATCGTCCGCGCCGTCTCCGCTCAGTTCACCGGACGCGAATTGCGCCAACCGCTCAAAATTACGCCGCGCAAGATCGGTATGGATCTGATCCGGGTCCGCAGTGAGGATCAAGTTCAATCGGCACCGACATCGCCGATCCTGGAGGAGGTACCGCGCCGCGACGAACCCGTCGCCGCCGTTGTTGCCCTTGGCGCAAAAACAGCAGACCGTCTTCTCGTCCAGATCCCAATTGGTGACGGCGAGTTCGGCCACGGCATGTCCGGCTTGTTCCATTAAGAGCGGGGTGGGGATGCCGAGGTGCTCGGCGTTCCTATCTAATACGGCAACTTCCTGGTACGGTAGCATACTATCACGATCTGAGAGGCAATGTCACTGGGCGATCGGCCTTTTCCACCACCCGTCAATGAGCCCCAAAGCCAGAGAGCGACGGCGAGGATGCCAGAGACCAGAGACCAGAAACAAGAGGCCAGAGCACCTCGGGGCGGACGATACCACGGAAACGGATGGGTGACGGATGGGTGACGGATGGGTGA
>CAZSUE010000105.1:2894-10480 GCA_964609045.1 uncultured archaeon
ACGGATGGGTGACGGATGGGTGACGGATGGGTGATGGAAAGGAGGTGAGAGGTGGGAGATAGGAGATTGGAGATGAGAAATGGGAGATAGGAGATAGGAGATGGGAGGTGGGAGATGGGAGTATTGGGACGCGCACAATGCAGCGCGTCTACCATATACTGTTTTGTCCCGCTCTCCGATCGTATCGTTATCGTTGATCTCCGATCGTGGAATTCCGATGCTTGGCAAAAGAAACCAAAATTAACTAGCATTTGGCGCGATCGGGTTCTCATGGGACGCTGCACCTTTACGCTACCCCTTTGTGGCTGCGCCGGTACGCCCATGCCGCGACGACGACCACGATGACGAAAAGGATGAGGAGGACCCAGAGCTCTTCGAGCACCTTAGTGAAGAGGACGCCCGGCGGAACCACGACGACGACCTCGAGCGCGAGCGTATCTTCTTCCGCCGTATCCTCGTAGCTGATGGTAATATCGATCTCGTCGCGGAAACCGTCCTCGATCGCGCCCGGTGAGGTCACATTGAGCGTGATCCACCGCGTTTCACCGGGGAGAAGCTCCAGATCCACCGCACTGAGTTGGACGCGCCAATTCTCAGGTAATGTGTCTTTGACCACGCCGATATGGACCTTTTCTTTGCCATTACCCTCGTTCGTGATATTGAAGCTGAAGGTATGGGTGGTGTCGGCGGCGGTGAACTGGTTCGATGCGGGGTCGGGTGCGGAAATGTTCACGAGATGGAACTGCTCGACGACGAGTGTCGTCTCGAGTGCCTCGTCGTAGGTCTGACCGCCATAGGCCGCACTGACACTGATCTGGAACGGATAGCTGTCGGCCATCGCATCGCTTTGCGGCGTGACCTCCAGCGCGAACGATCGCTGCTCATCGGCACCCACAGAATAGTTATCTGTTCCCAGCTCCCAGTTCGTGGTCGGTGGGAGTCCGCTGATATCGATGCTCAGCTCGATCGGCGTCGGGAGCGCGTTCTCGACCCTGAACGAGAAGCTCGCCGCTGCATAGGTCAGCGGTCTCGCAGCGGGATCGAGCACTGAGCTCTGTTTCGTCGTGCTCCCCACCGGCGTCAAACCGAACACACTCCCCGCACCCAGCGGCGTGGTCGTGACCGTAAAATGGCTGATGCTCCGTGAAGATTGCTGTTGTGAGCTGGCGCTGATCGTAAGTTCGAAGTTCAGCGCACTGGCCGTCGCTTCATCAGGCGCGCGCACCTCGAGCACGACCGTCATCGACGCACCCGCCTCCAGCGTGGTCTCATAGTTCTCCAGCACCTCGGCGTCGACCGCGTCGAGCACCCCGTCATCGGAGACGGCGCGGGCGAACCATCCCTCCGGTACCGCCCCGGCGGACGGAGTGAGCAGGAGCATATACGAATCGTTCGTCTCACCGGTATTGCTAAGCGTAAATCGATAGCGATGCGTCTCGCCGTTGGCGATGTCGGCACTCAATTGGCCTGAGATCGGCGTGAACTGGAAGTTCGCCCCGGGCGCAACCGTAACGGGGATGCTGATATCGTAGGTTTTCAATTTCCCCGCTTGCGAGTTGATCGAGCGCCCATCCACCTCGAGTTCCACCACATCTTCTTCCTCTGCATCCGAGGGCGCGGTGACGAGGAGGGTGACCGTTTTATTCCTACCCGCGCCGATGCCGACCTCATAGCTATCGTCGCCGTTGGTCTCGAACACTGCCGACCAATCCTCGATGGAGGGCACGGTCTGGAGTCTGATCGTATCCTGCGCCGCGCCGCTATTGAACACTTCTACCTCCGCCTCGGCGGTCTCGTTGGCCACCACTTCCATTTGCCCTGTTACCGGCCGGAGATAGACGCCGTACTGGCTCATGGTGAAGGTTTTCGAGAAATTATAATGATTGTCGTCGGCGTCGACCAGATCGAAATACGCATGATAACCGGTCCCGGCGGGGAACCCTTTGGGATAGGACCAGCTATACTGGAACGCGACCTCGTCGTCGGCGCTGACGCGTTCCATCGTGGCAGCGGAGAGGAGTGTCTCATCTTCGGGCGATCGGACCGTGACCGTGGCCGAGGGGATATGGCTGGGTCCGAAAACATCTACGGCATCGATCGAGAACATGATGGTGCGTACCTCGCTGGGGAGGTTCGGTTCGAATTCGGTCCGGATCACCCCACGATGGTTCTTGAAACGGATCGTCTTGGACGCGAACGGGTCGCAATAGAGCGAGAGGTAAGCTTCGTTGTCGGCGTCGTCCCATCGCAGCGTCAGCGTGCCGCTGCTCAACTCGATATCGATGGTCACGGCGATCATACTCCCCGATCGGAAGGTATGTTCACTCTTACCAGCATCGACGAATGGCAGTTCGAATATCGATCTGGCCGTGCGCGGCGAGGTGAAGCGGAATGCATGTTCCGCAACATCCATACCATCGTCCTTCACCCGTATCGTGACCGTGGCTTCACCCGTGGTGCCGATAAATTCCATCGGGAACTCCATCTTGAGCCCCTTTTGGCCATAGTCGGTGTCACGACCCAGTACGCGAAGGTCGCCGAGCAGCGATCCGTTGCGTTCGAACCGGAGCTGTTGGTTCGAACGTACCGTCTCGATCTGCGGGAACGGCGCGGTGGTGGATGGCGAAGTGGTCATGGACGCACCAGAGCCGGACCCGTGAAAGTAGAGCCGTATATTCTGTTCGTTCCCGTTCCGTGTCCCGCCGGTATAGTCGGAGTCGGGCGCAGCATGCGTGAACGAAGCTGAGGACGTCAACGGGAGAAGCAGAAGAAAACAGAAAAAAAGTACAAGCAATCGCTGCTGCATCATCCTCACCCTTGTTACAGGGGCTTTAGGGCCAAATATTGGGTCTATACCGGCAGTACTGCCGATTTTCGAACGCATAGATACCGTTCCTTCCTATTAAAACCTTTTGTCATCGGCGTTAGGGGCCAGACGCGTTGAGGACGCGCTGTCGATCGCACACTGGATGAACGCGTCCACCGCCGCCGCACCTCGCGCTCGAAGCACCGTTCCCCCCGCACGCTTCAGCTGTTCTTGCAATTCCTTCGCCGCGTCGCCCACCAGTGCGGCCACGCCGAGCGCCCCATCGAGTATCGCCTCGAACGCGGGAAGGTCGCCGTCAGAATCGCCAAGGTAATGGATACCTCCGTACCCGTTCTCGCGAAGGTACTCGATAGCACAGCTCTTGTCGAACCCTTGCGGCGTAATATCCACCGCCTCGGTGGAGGTGGAGGTCTCGACCCGTCCCCGGTAGGCGGGAAAGAGGTCGAAAAAACGCTGCTCCAGTGTATGGAGCGGCGCCCCCTCGTCGGGCAGCAACGAAAGAAGCACTTGGTGCGGCTGATAGGTGGTGAACGCGGCGTCTGCACGATGGCGGAGTGTGGTGAACCCGTCCCGGTCGTCGAACAATAGCTTTTCCTCTCCCCATAGCCGCCCCACCAGCCCCATTTCGGCGAAGATGAGGGCGTCGTCGTAGAGCCGCGGATCGATGCGCTCGCACACCTCTTTCATCCGTTGCAGACATGAGCCGGTCAGAAACCCCAATACGTATCGATCCTGCCCACGGATGCGATCGGTGTAGAACCGCCGTAAGAGTTCGGTGACGCCGGAATAGAACTGGCCGACGCCGTCGTCGTGCCACGAATTCGGCATGATCAGGGTGCCGTCGACATCGAAGAGGATGACCTCGCGATCGGTTCGGTTCCTCGCGCACATTGGCTACCTCAATCGAGCGCCGATATTTCTATTTACTGCCAGTTGTGAACAGGGACGGCCAAGCGATCCAATGGTTGCGATGACGACCATCGACCATCGTCTATCGACCATTGATCATTGTCCATCGACCATCGATCATTGATCATTGACCATTGATCATAAATCATGGTTCACTGCTCACCATTATCCGATACGATACGATACGATACGATACGATAGGATAGGATCCGATCAGACCAAAACATTGAAGCTTGGCCCCGAGGTTGCGGCGACAGCGTCCCGATAAGAAATGATAGGATCCGATAAGATATGGGCGCGGCGACCGAGCGACCGGTCCCGAGGCGACCAGATGAACGATCGACCGAGCGATACTACTAGCTCTCCAGTGAGCGCGAAGGAGACGCCGACGGCCGATGCTGACCAGCTCGCTCCGGCACCGCGCCCGTCATCGCGCGCGATCCGTATCGAGCTCGGCGCGATCTGCGCATGCATCCTCTGGTCCACCGCCTTCGCCGGTGTCAAGATCGGGTTGCGCTATGTGGACCCGCTCTTCTTTGCCGGGATACGATTCGCGCTGGCCGGGCTGATCCTGCTCCCCTTCTGCGGCGGGCACCGGAAGCTGTGGGAGACGCTCCGGCGTGGGACGAAGACCGTGCTCCTCGTCGCGTTCTTCCAGACCGTGCTCCTCTATGCGCTCTTTTTCGTGGGTATGACGTTGATCCCCGGCGCCGTCGGCGCCATCGTCATCGGCTCTTCACCGCTCTTTGCCGCCGTTACCGCCCATATCCTCATCCCCACCGACCGGATGACCGGCCACAAGTTCATAAGCATCCTCATCGGGATCGTCGGGATCGTGCTCATCAGTATCAGCCGAAAGCCATGGTCCGGTGCCAATAGCTGGGAACTGGTCGGGATCCTCATGCTTGCGGCGGGTTCCATCTCCGGCGCAGTCGGGAATGTCCTCGTCAAGACCGCGCCGGTCGAGCTCGATCCGCTTCCGCTCAATTCCCTCCAGATCCTTCTCGGGGGTTTGATCCTCATCGCGCTCTCCCTCCTCTTCGAGGGCGTCCCCAGCTTTGGAATGCAACCGACCTTCTACGCCGCGCTCATCTATCTCGCCATCCTCTCTGCGGTGACCTTCTCGATATGGTTCACATTGTTGAACAAGCCGTCGGCCAAGGTCTCCGAACTCAATTTCTGGAAATTCATCGTCCCAGTTTCCGGTGCAATACTCAGCTGGATCATTCTCACCGACGAATCACCCTCCCTCGTCCCGGTCATCGGGATGATCATCGTCGCAACCGCCATCGTGCTCTTCCACCTCACTGGCCATCGAACGGCCCCGCAGTCACCCACCGCTGTCACCGCCCGTACCGTCCTACCGTCTACGCGACCCAACGGGGACCGACGATCCGACGATACATAATCCGAGCTCCCGACTGCAAGGAGACGGGAGGCGAGCGCGAGCATGATCACGACTGCGTCCAATGCGTACACTTTTCATAGAAGAGAGTATAATGCTAGGTGGTGCCGTATGCGATGGCGTACCGCCACTGGCACCGCTCGCGGGAGCCGGAGCCTATTACCAAGATCGGGTTGAATACTCATGTCCCACAAAGGAGATCGTCGGCTCGAGAGCTTTTTATCCGACGAGGAGGAGCCGGGTGCCGACCCACAAACGCAGAGTGACGATGCCGTTGTACGCGACCCGTATGCGGATGAGGGAGCGGCCAAGAGTGTCGGTCGCCAGCAGCCGAAACAGAGCATGCTCGATTCGTTCGGCGTCGAACGCGCAGGGCCGTTCACCATCCACGATCGCTTTATCGTACACCCTATGGTACGACCGGGAACGATCCGCGCGCGCTCCTACCAGCTCGCCATGGCCCAGCAATCGCTCCGCGCCAGTACGCTCATCGTTCTCCCCACCGGGCTGGGCAAGACCGTGATCGCCGCGCTCGTCGCAGCGGAGTTCCTTCACCGTGACCCCCACGACAAGATCGTCTTCGTCGCACCGACCAAACCGCTGGCCGACCAGCACGCACAACGGTTCGCGACCTTTCTCCAACCGGTCCCCAGCGCTCTCTTCAGCGGCGCGGTGACACCTGCCCAACGCGCCGAGCAGTGGCCCGACGCGCGGGTCGTCTTTTCCACACCGCAGACGATCAGGAACGATCTCGAGAATGAGCGCTACACATTCGAGGATGTGGCCCTCCTCATCGTCGACGAGGCGCACCGCGCCGTGGGTAAATACGCATATGTGGCGCTGGGTGAGCACTACGAGGGGACGGTGCTCGCGCTCACCGCGTCACCGGGCGCATCTCGGAAACGCATCGAGGAGGTGCGCGAGAACCTCCACATCGATGCAGTGGCGGCGCGGACGCGCGCCGACCCCGATGTGGCGCCCTATTGCGAGGAGATCCTCGTCGATTGGGACTATGTGGAGCTGACGCCTGCGCTCCAGCGCATCCGCGTCCCGCTCCAGCAGTTCCTCCACACCAGCGTCAAAAAATTGCAGAAGCTCGGGCTCCTCCGTTACAAACGCGCCGACCAGGTCTCGAAAAAGGATATCCTCTCCGCCCGGGGCACCATCCTCAAACGGTTCAATAAGAACAAAGGGACGATGTTCGGCGCAATCCACAACCAGACACTGGCGGTCTATGCGTATCACGCGATCGAGCTGCTCGAAACGCAAGGCGTGATCCAATGCCGCGATTATCTTACGCGCATGGCGACGAAGGACGAGCCGACGAAGGCGGAGAAGTCGTTCATCAATGCACCGGAGATCGCCCGTACACTCGAACTGACCGGCCGGTACGATGATCTGAGCCATCCGAAGCTCCTTCGCGTCTCTGATATCGTGCGTGAGACCGTGGCCGACGGCGGCACCGCCATTATCTTCACCCAGATCCGAGAGACGATCCCGCAGATCATCGATATCCTCGACGGGCTCGGCGTCAGACGCTTCGTCGGTCAATCCACCGCCGCGGACGGGAAAGGGCTGACCCAAGCGGAGCAGCGTGAGGTGCTCGAGGCGTTTACCGCTAGAGAGTTCGACGTCCTCGTCGCAACCTCGGTGGCGGAGGAGGGGATCGATATTCCCGATGTCACCCTCGTGGTGTTCTACGAACCGATCCCGTCGGAGATCCGCGCGATCCAGCGTCGCGGTCGTACCGGCCGTTCGTCGTTGGGACGAGTGGTGGTACTCGTGACGGTGGGCACACGCGACGAGGCGTATCTCCGCGCCGAGGCGGTCCGTGAAAAACAGATGCGGAAAATGGTGCGCTGGATGACGAGACAGGGGTAGATCGCATTCGGCAGAAATGGTCCACACCGGTACGCTACCGCGCGTCCGGGGGAGAAACCTTTTAGAGTCGCCTGCGGTGCATTTCGGGCTGCATCTCGGCGCAGCTTCGAGGGGAGTGGCGTGGCGGCCCTGCCGCTGCGCCGGATCGTCGCAGATGGTCGGGGGTATATCCTGCGAACAGCGAATCGTAGGAAACGGCGAATAATTGCACTAGCGATAAGAGGAGAGACGATACGCCCGAAGTGGCACGATGGCGCTGGATCGGTATGAAAAACATGGGAACGAGGGAACGAGGGAACGGGGGAACAGGGGAACGGGGGATCCGGCGACACACTTGTCGCCGGACGCTGACTCCGAGCGAAGCGAGGAATGGCGCGACGGGGGATCCGGCGACACACTTGTCGCCGGACGCTGACTCTGAGTGAAGCGAGGAATGGCGCGACGAGGGAACGGGGGCCGCCCCCACCCACCGCTGTTTTTCATAGTGTAACAATTTCGAACCCCGACACATTGGCAAAGGGTACTCCCTTTGGCCATGTTCGCAGAAACGCAGCACGGAAATCA
>CAZSUE010000106.1:0-5706 GCA_964609045.1 uncultured archaeon
CTCATTTTCGCGGTGTTTGCAGAAATGCAGCCCGCATGGACCATTTCTGCTGAATCCAGAAGGGACCAAAAAGCTCATTACCGAACCAGCGCCATCGCAGCGTTGACCCGCTTTTCCCTCTCTCGTTGTAGGTGATCGTTCTGATAGCATCCCGTTCCCAACCAACCCGCTTTTCCGGTCGCGTCCCCAGCGTCGTCCTCGTGCTCGCAATGACCGCGGCCCTCCTCGTCCTCACACTCACACTCACACTCACCCTCGCCGGTGCACCCGCCGCACCCGCTGCTGCCGCCGGTTCCGATGGCGGCGCCGAGAGTGCGACGCGCACGCTGGCAAAATGGTCGATCTTCGTCTACCTCGACGCCGATAACGACCTCCACAGCTACGGTCTGGAGGACCTCGAAGAGATGAAGGCGGCGGGGACGAACGCCGATGTGAATGTGATCGTGCTCTTCGACGGGTCCGGCAACGCGGATTCGAAATATCTCAAGATCGAGGGGGGTTCCGCCACGCAGCTGCAACACCTCGGCGAGGTGAATATGGCCGACCCACAGACACTGGAGGATTTTCTCGACTGGGGGCTCCAAGCCTACCCCGCCAGGCGCAACGCGCTCATCATCTGGGACCACGGCGACGGCATCTTCCGCCGGTCCGAAACCAACGCCACGAGCGGCCAGCCCGACATCCTCAAGGGGTTCTGCACCGAGGGCGGTTGGGAGAGCATCGAGCTTCACGAGTTCCGCGATGTCCTCGATAATGTCCAGCCACATGTCTATCCCGTCGGCGGGACCTTCGACATCATCGGGTTCGACTGCTGTCTCATGGGCCAGATCGAGACCGCGTACCAGTGCATCCCCTATGCAGACTATATCGTCTTCTCCGAGATGACCGAACCGGTGAGCGGGTGGGTCTACGACGAGTCGTTCGGTGCGGTGATCGACGACCCGGACCTCTCCACGGAAGCGTTCTGCGAGCAGCTGGTCGACGATTACTACGACGATTTTTCCGGGTATGGCGCCACGTCGCTCTCGGCCATCGACCTCGACGCGCTGGAGAACACTTTCACGGCACCGTTCAATACGCTCTGTAACGGCCTCATCAACGAGATGTACAACTACGGGAACACGATCGACGATTTGCGCAGCCAGGCGGAGAGCTACGACCAATACTCGTATTATGCACCCGACCTTTACCATTTCGTTGACCTCGTCTCGCAAAGTGCGCAGCTCCCCGCCTATCTCACGCAACAGGCGGAGGCGGTCCTCGCCACCGAGGCGGAGACGGTGGTCTCAGTGCGAAATCGCGGATATTCCACGGCGAACGCGCGCGGGATGACCATATACTTCCCGCAAGATTCGGTGATCGACGAGTACGCGGCGGAATGCGATTTCGTCGCTGAGCGATGGGACGAGTTCCTCGACGAGTATCACGACCCCAGCGCCGCACACCTGCGGGCAACCACCACCGTGACGGACCACGACGGCGACGGTCATGATGACGATGTGGCGATCACGGTCTACGATACCGCCAACGAGCCACTCCCGGGCGCTTCTGTGAGCATCGACGGGACCGCGATCGGCACTACCGGCACAGATGGCCAGATCACTGCGGACGATTTTGACAAAGGGGTCCATATCGTACACGCCAGTCATGACGGTCTCTTTACCAATGCCGAGTTCGTTATTCAGAACCGGCGCCCCGTCGCGCAGTTCGCGCTCCCGGCACCGGCGCCAGCGGAGAGCGAAGTAGTCTTCGACGGTAGCGCGTCCTCCGACCCAGATGGCGACCCGCTCAGCTATGTTTGGGATTTCGGCGACGGGGTCACCGGCACGGGGCGCGAGGTCACCCATCGATTCGCCAACGACGGCATGTTTACCGTGGAGCTGCGCGTGTTCGACGACGATCGGGCAACGCACAATGTCACCCGCCTATTCGAGGTCCTCAACATCGAGCCGGTGGCGCGCGCGGGCAACGACCAGCTCGTGAACGAGGATACGCGCGTGGTCTTCGACGCCTCCGCCAGCTCCGATACGCCCAACGATATCCCCACACTCGAATACCGCTGGGATTTCGACGACGGCAACGCGACCGAGTGGGCGGCGAACGCCACCGCGAACCACACCTATGCGCATGCGGGCAGCTATATCGTCGAGCTCTCGGTCCGTGATAAGGACGGCGCCGCGGCCACCGACCTCATCGATATCGTGGTTAGCAATATCCCGCCGCGCGCGAACTGCACCGATACTATCAGTTGCTACGAGGACGACCTCGTTCGTCTCGACGGCTCTACCTCGTTCGACAGCGCATCCGACATCCCCACGCTCCGCTATCACTGGGACCTCGGTGACGGTACCACAACAGAGGGCGCAATCTGCACGCACCGTTACGAGGATTTCGGGCGCTACACCGTCACACTCACCGTGACGGACGACGACCGTGCGGAGGATAGCTGCACGACCGAGGTCTATGTTACGAACCGCGCGCCGGTGGCGGTGGCGAGCGGCGAGGGCACCACGATAGAGGTCTACGAGGACGAACTGGTGACGCTTGACGGAGACGATTCCTACGATACACCCAGCGACCGCGATCAGCTTCAGTACTACTGGTCGGTCAACGACGGGTCAAAGATGAGTGGCTATCGGACCGCCGTTGCCGCGCATCGGTTCCCAAACAGCGGTGTCTGGGAGGCGACGCTCACGGTTACCGACGACGACGGCGCGCAGAGCACTGCCCGCGTCAATATCTCCGTGATCAATATTGCGCCGGAAGCGTTGGCGCCGGAAGCGTTGGTCGTCAACGAAGGCGCGTCCATCTACCTCAGCGGCGAGAACTCGAGCGATACGCCGTCGGACCAGACCTCACTCTCCTATGGGTGGGACCTCGACGGCGACGGCGCGGAGGACGCCATGGGCGCCACCGTTCTCGCCCGCTTCGATACGCCGGGGAGCTTGGATATCACGCTCACCGTGACAGACGACGACCACGCGAGCGATACCGCGACAATCACGGTGACGGTGAACGCCGGCCCGGTGCCGATCATCGTTGCGCCGGAGGTAATGGTGGCCACCGAGTCGCGTATTTTTTCGAGCAGCTCATCGTACGATACCGACGGCCAGATCCTCGAGCGGTACTGGGACCTCGATTGTGAGGTGGACAGCGATGGCGACGGCGATGCTGCGAACGATATCGACAGCCGCGCCACCGCACCGGAGTTCGCATACGATACCGCCGGGCGCTATAGGGTGAAGTTGACCGTCGTTGACGATCGCGGGATGAGCGCGAGCGAGACCTTCGAGGTGAGGGTGGACCCCGCGCCCAACGCGATCATCGAATGTCTCACAGAGCCTTCTATTGGTAACTTGGGCATCTTCATCTACGCGGCTGTCGGTGTGCTCTTCATCGTCCTCATCGCGCTCCTCGTCAGGCGTCGCAAGCGTAGAAAACGCACCGAAGAGGCATGGTCGAATAACGATACCGACGAGGATACCGGGGGAGAGAGTGGAAGGGAGTTGGGCGGCGGTGACGGATTTCTCGATTACGAATATGCAAGTCAGCCCCTCTCGTCCGATGGAGAGTTAGGGTCAGCGGATGCGGAACCCTCGTATGAGTATGCGTATGACGCTGGCGCGGAACCGGTTCCGGGACCATCGAACACGGACAATGGCTACCCTGCACCTGAGCAGTACGCGACCGATGACGATCATGGCCCGGAGTACGACCGGTGGAACGATGCATCGGACCAGTATAATGCTCCCATACCGGATAGGGTGGATGCTGGAGCGCTGCAGACGGAGTCGCAACGGGATGATGAACATGATGGTGAGTGGGCGGCGGAGAGTGATGAAAATGGGTGGGACAATGGTGGGTGGGACAATGGTGTGTGGGACGAGGACGATGTGGGAGTCGATGACGAAGGTGAAGGCGATATCGGAAGAGCGTGGGATGAGGATGAGGATGAGGACGAGGACGCGCTTTTTAGCGACGGCGGGGGGTTGGAGGACTGGCAGCAAGCGTGGTGACCGAGGCGTTCACATCCAGCGCTAAAGGTTGGAATGTATGGACGCCCGAAGGAGCGTTCGCAATTTGTT
The DNA here is from genome assembly GCA_964609045.1 of uncultured archaeon. Taxonomy (GTDB): domain Archaea; phylum Thermoplasmatota; class Penumbrarchaeia; order CAZSUE01; family CAZSUE01; genus CAZSUE01. Next base: position 4,086 of record CAZSUE010000106.1, read on the forward strand.
GGTGATTCGGCTGGGCGCGTCCGGCCGAGCCGTCGCTGGCGCGTGCGAGTGGTCTTTATGTTCGCCATGTTCGTGGTGCGAACGAGTTTTGTTCGCTGGCGCTCGCGGAAGTTCTCGGACGGATCCGCAATTGTTGCTGCCGGTCGATCAGCCTATGGGCTGGATGAGGTCGTAGAGCAAAATCGTTTCGCACGCCGGCGTGCGCGGACTATCTTGCAACTTTCGCCCGATCGTTACCACTAGCGTTACCACCGGCGAAGGTGGGATGGGTGCTGGCCGGTCCAGTTGGCCATCCATTGCACTCGAATGTAGTAAGATGAACATTGAGCGTCCTTTTCTCTTCTCGTACAGTAGTTTTATGAACCGCAATGCTGGTGGCCCTTTCCATGCAGCGCGAATTGACCACCCCCGGTGACCTCCTCACAGATGACGGTGAGCTCGTGCAATGCGGGTGGGCGCGTCGACTCTTGTTACGGTATGACCGCGCGCGCATCGGCGTGCGTCGTACGAGGATCAAGGAATGGGATTATTATTGCTGCCTCTCACCCGCCAATGAGCACGGCATCGCGGTGACCGTCGCCGATCTGGGGTACCTCGGGTTGGTCTCGGTGACGCACTTCGATCTTTCGGTGCCGCGTGAGCGCACGAACCAGATCACCACGCTGTTCCCGCTTGGTGGGTTCAACCTCCCTGTCTCCTCTACGAACGGCGATGTCCACTTCGAGCATAAGCGTGGGACGGTGCATATCGAACACGAGGGGGACGCGCGGCTATTGCGCGTCGATCTGTGTGCGTTTGCCGACGATCGTGATCTCGTGTGCGACCTCCGACTGGTGCAACCGGTAGGGATGGACTCTATGGTGATCGTCACCCCTTTTGCGAACCGGCCGCATGCGTTCTATTACAACGAGAAGATCAACTGCCTCGTGACCTCTGGCGCGGTCCGTTTGGGTGACACGGAATATCGGTTCGACCCGGCCACCGATCGTTCTGTGCTCGACTGGGGCAGGGGCGTGTGGCCGTATCGGAATACATGGTACTGGGCTTCGGCGTCCGGTGCGGTGGGCGGTGTGCCGTTCGGGTTCAATCTCGGGTACGGGTTCGGCGATACGCGTGCGGCGACTGAGAATATGCTTTTTTATGACCATGAGGCGCACAAGCTCGAGGATGTAAGGTTCGAAATCCCGGTGGACGATTACCTCGAAGAGTGGCGTATAAGGAGTGGCGACGGGCGACTCGAGCTGCTTTTCCGACCGATCCTCGACCGGTACGAATCGACCAATCTCGTTCTTGTAAAAACGGTGCAGCATCAGGTGTTCGGACATTTCGACGGTAGCGCGATTTTGGACGACGGTACCGAGCTTTTCGTTGACGGGCTTCTCGGGTTTGCGGAGAAAGTGTACAATCGGTGGTAACGCGCCCGTTGCCGATCGGGTCGGGTCGCGAGTCCGTTCGCGTCGGTAAAATACATAACGCTGTGCATCATGCTGATACGCGTTGCGGGTCGGGAGCGCTACCGACCGATAGTCGACGAGAGATAGTGTGATCATCGACCAGTTCAAATCCGATCAGTTCAGTTCAGTTCAGATCAGTTCAGATCAGTTCAGATCAGTTCAGATCA
>CAZSUE010000106.1:5806-10453 GCA_964609045.1 uncultured archaeon
GATCAGTTCAGTTCAGTTCAGATCAGTTCAGATCAGTTCAGATCAGTTCAGATCAGTTCAGATCAGTTCAGTTCAGTTCAGATCAGTTCAGATCAGTTCAGATCAGTTCAGATCAGTTCAGATCAGTTCAGATCAGATCAGTTCAGATCAGATCGACTTCGTTTTTGTCTACAGATTCATCAAACTAGGGGAATATACCATGCCAGAGAGATATACACTGACCGATGCCGTTCGCGCCGAGATCGAGGAAGCGGAACGGAACGCGATCGAGAACTGTTCCGCCGCGTTCGCGCGCAAACTCGAGGCGACGCTGGAACCGTTCGAATGGACCCAACCGACGCTCTCCGAAGAACAGATCAAGCGCAGTGCGCGGTTGCAGGAACGTGACACGCTCAATCGTTTCGTCGACCTGGACTACGAGCCTGAGGAGGAGCGCCGACCATTACTTCTCGCGTCGTTCAAGGTGACGCCGCCTGAGGGTGAGACGCTGCTCGAGGCTGCGAACCATGTTACGTTGGAATCGAGTACCGGAACATGGACCGATGTCCAGACCGAGACCTCGTACACGCTGTCGCTGGCCGGAACGGTCTACCACGCCGAACCGGAAGTGGACGGTAAGGCGGGGCATGTGAAGGTCGCATACCCGCTTGCGCTCTTCGAACCGGGCTCGATCCCCCAAATGCTCTCTTGCATCGCGGGGAACATCATGGCGATGAAGGCGGTTGAGCAGATCAAGCTTATGGATATGCAGCTGCCGCCGGAATATATCGCGACCTTCCCCGGACCGCGATTCGGCATCGAGGGCATCCACGAGACCACGAACGTCTCTGGCCATACTTTGGTCGGGACCATCGTGAAACCGAAGACCGGGCTATTCCCACACGAGTACACGGAGGTGCTGGGCAACACCTTCGAGTACGGCTGCGTGGTGAAGGACGACGAGAATCTGAGCGACCAACCGTTCTGTCCGTTCAAGCTGCGTGCGTATCTCTGTTATAAGAAGATCGAGGAGATCGAGGCGAAGCTTGCCGAGCGCGGCATCATCGAGCGCAAGCTCTATCTCCCCAATGTGACGACGGGCGATTGCGCCACCATGCTGAAACGCGCCTATTATGTCAAGGAGCTGGGCGCACGCTCTTGCATGATCGACATCATCACCATGGGCTTCTCCGCGGTGCAGACACTGCGGATGTACGGACCGCCGCTGGTGCTCCACGGTCATCGCGCCATGCACGCCGCCTTTGCCCGGACGCCGTATCACGGCGTCGATATGATGGTGATCGCGAAATGCGCGCGCCTCGCCGGTATCGACGAGCTCCATATCGGTACGGTGGTGGGCAAGATGGAGGGTGACGCGCCCGAGGTGCTGAACTACCATAATGTTATCCGTGCCGAGAACTTCGTCCCCGATATGCCGGACGATGAGTATAACTGGTACTTCCCACAGAAATGGTATGGACTCAAGCCGATGATGTCGGTGAACTCCGGTGGGCTGTATCCGAAACATCTCATCCAGCTCAAAGACCTGTTCGGGACCGATACGATCACCACCATGGGCGGCGGCATCCACGGCTACGGGACGCTGGACGGTGCATGGGGCGCACGACTCGGCGCCGAGGCGGCTGCGGCCGGCTACTCCCTCAAGGAGGTCCGGGAGAACTACCACGACATCGTCGAAGAGATCGGGTTCGATTACAAGAAACCGGAGGAGGAGGCGTACAAGATCCTCGATCGGCTCATCGCCGGGAAAGACTGGAAAGCGATGGCGTTCTCGGAGAAGGAATGAAACGGTCGAGAGCATCACCCCACCCGAGTAGTGGAATATCGAACGGAGCGGCGCTCCCAAAACTACTTATTTCGGCATTATCATACGCCACGCGTTCTATCAATTACTAAGAGGTTTGAACATGACTGACAGCGTCTACAAAGTTATCGAAATGGTTGGCACATCAGAAGAGAGTTGGGAAGAAGCCGTGAACAATGCAGTGGAGAACGCTGCGGACACCTTACGCGACCTACGTGTCTGCGAGGTCATCAAGCTCGATGCGAAACTCGACGAAAACCAGATCGTCATGTACCGCGCGCGGGTGCAACTCTCGTTCAAATACCACGGCGAAGAGTAAGGTCGTATCGCAAACCGCATCGAGCGGTTGGGACACCGTACCGGGGCCATGCCTCTGTCGTTGGGGCAGATCGTGTGGCCCACTCCATTTTTATTTATTTATTTGTTTATCAATAATGTTTCTCTAACATCGCTCTCATCGCTGTACCTCAATTCCAATTGGCCATAGGGGTGTGAGCTTTAATTATTTACGCTTTCTACCCTATGACCTAACTTAGTAATTGTAGAGGCTCAATTGCCTCCATTTGTACGAAGCTGCTGAATTTAAGATAAAGGCTGCGAGTTAGTGCTTTAATTTATGCAAAGAGTGAAGCACTTTAAGTGTTATACTTAGATGTTAGTTAAGAGTTCCCATACACTGATGCCAACATTATACAGTATGCCGCAGTGAGGTTTAGCTGGTTAAGCTATAGGGTATAAGCCTTCACCGGGTGAACCTTATTTCCCTTAGGTACACTATTAACGCTCAAATATTATCTTTCGCGGTGACTTTAAGAGTACCTTATTTTTATGTAGTGCATTTAATTAATGTAAAAATGTTTACGGTTAGTAGAAAATCTATAAGTGCTTGTTTAAAGGTTACCTTTAGTTATAATACTGATTACTATGATTGAGAGGAGTTATGGAGATGGGCGCCATGCCAGTTTAAGATTTACTGAATAATTGTTAGACCGTTGCGCCTTAACCGGCTTAATCCGACTACGCTAAGCATAGGTTAAGTAGAAGATATATCGCTGGGCCGTAGCTATTACCGCTAATTTAGGAGATTAATGCTATACAGTATGCTTTAATTTATCTTGTATATAGTACATGAGAGAGATTATGGTAGCACATCCCGCAAGTAGTAAAGCTCCAGAATTCGTAATAGCCATTTATCAGATATATTGAGTAAAGTGCTTGGACATGAAGCAGCTAAAGCCCAACTCCTCCATGCTTAACTAAGTTAACCATATTGTACAACGTCCCCTCTTTTATCCTTAATAGACCCCGTTCCCCTTTCAGAAAAGTGGGGGGTATTTGACCGATGACGCCCTTCCATGGAGGAAAACCGTAACGACTAAATATAGATCCTTAGAGCTGCGTGAAATGTATGAAAAGTGAAGTAAAGTATAAATAGGGGATAGACTTTTTGCGTGATATCTAATAGGAAAATCGCGAACAACGCCCATCACAGAACGCTCAATGATTATGCATCACTTTAAGCGTTATTAAGGTAGCAACCTCTTTATGGGGACGCTTCGGGTTATTAGCAGAAGATTGTGGGTCAGGAGTTGTGTATTACTATGAAGAAGCGTTTACCGAAATATTTGAAAGCGGACGATCTTCACCGGCTTCTTGCGGCGCCGGGTCGGAAGAAAACGCGCGATCGGCTGATCTTGCGGTTGATGGCCTGCTGCGGGCTCCGCGTATCCGAAGTTTCGAACCTCAGGCTCGACGATATCAATTTCGATAGCGGGACGCTGTTTGTGCGCGATAGTAAGAGCGGGGATCGGATGGTCCCCATCGACGCCACCACCATGGACCTCATCGAGTTCTATGCCGCTGGCGCGCGTGAGGGTGCGCTCATTCTTTCGAACCGCGGGAGGAACATCTCGGTGCGGCAGATCCAGTACCTCGTGGAGAAGTACGGGAAAGAGGCGGGCGTCGCGCCGGAGCTGCGGCATCCGCATGCGCTGCGGCATACCTTCGCGGTCTATTCGCTCCAGGCTGGCCGGTCGATCAGGAGCGTGCAGAAGATGCTGGGGCATAGCTCGTTGACCACCACGCAGATCTATCTCGATATTACCGACGATACGATCAAAGACGATTGTCGGCAGAACCCGCTACCGTACTGATGCGGTCTTCATGCTCTCGATCGGCGTCTATGGTTTCTACGCCATCTGGGATTGCCAGTTTGATCCTCTCTCTTCGATGCGGTCGTCTCACCTGCGGTCTCCGCCCCCATAACCACAAGAGCCACCGATTTTCGCCGGGGACAACTGCGCTGGCTCATCTATGGCTCCCGCGCCATTTCGAGCATTGCCGGCCTGAACCTCCGGCTGCCACCACTATTTCTCCCACTTGTGTCATCAGAGTTTGCTATGGTCTATAGGCCACTCGAACGCTCTCTTTTTCGTTCCGGTCGTCTTCCCGTGACTTTTCTAGCACGGCGATCATAGATCTCACCGATCTCGCCGATGACGGCTGCGTCGTCCGTCTCCCATCGAGATCTCTGCCATCTGTGCCAGCAATATCATCTATGGTATATAGGCCACTCAGTCATTGCCAGCCCGATCTAACTCTTGACCAGGGGCGCTGGCGGAGCCGCGCGGCGTACCCGAGCTGGCTCAGTAGATCGTCGCGCGCTGAGGCAGGTCTAGAGATGCTGGCCAAGCTGCGCGCGCTTACCGAGCTGGCTCAGCAGATCATCGCGCGCTGAGGCAGGTGCTGGATCGGCAGCGCTTCGTTCCCGACGTGGCTCAGCAGAGCGTGCGCGCTGACGAAGGTCTAGAAGCGCTGGTCGAGCCGCGCGTCGTTCCCGACTT
>CAZSUE010000107.1:0-10393 GCA_964609045.1 uncultured archaeon
TGCCACAGGCGGCGATGGTCTCGTATTCCGGTCCGTCCACATAGACGCGTTTTCCACGGTCCGGGCCGGTCTTCAGCTCGAACCCGGCCACACCGTGTGAGCATGAGACCGCGCACCCGAACCAGCAGCCGTCGAAACCGGGATCGAACCGCTCTTTGAACACCTCGCCCTCGATATTCTCGACGCGGTCGTCACGCCCTTCGCGGTAGTTGCGTACCGGAAGGATATCGAACTCGTTGAGCGCGCTGACGCCACCGGTTGTACCGTAGATGGCCATCTGTTTCTGGACCGGGTCGAGACGCGACACCTCGTGGATCGCAGCCTTGCCCAGCGTTCGAAGTCGGTCGGGGTGCGCCGCGTTGATCGAATCGATGCGCACCGGTGGCGCGCGGACCACCAGTGCTTTGATCCGTTTATCGCGCAGTACCGTACCGGTCCCTCCGCGGCCCGCTTGTTTCATCCGCACCAGCTTGCGCGAGCTGTCGTACCATGAGAAGTTGAGACAGCCAAAAAGCGCGTTTTCCGCGCCTGGCCCGGCGGAGACGACGGCGATGCTGCGCGGGTTGCCCGCACCATACTGCGCATGAAGATGATCGACGAGCGGGTAGGAGGCAGTTGGTAGGTCGGCGGCCTCCACCAGTCGCACCTCGCCCTCGACACCGTCGATGATGACGAGCGTCTCCTCCGACGCCTTCCCGCACAGCTCGAGCGCGTCGAACCCGGCGAACTTGAGATATGGGCCAAAATAGCCGCCTGCGTTCGAATCGATCACCGAGCCAGTGAGCGGTGAGACCGTCACCGCGATACTCTTACCCGTGCCGGGGTAGTTGGTCACACCGGCGATGGGGCCGGCGGAGACACAGAGTTCGTTTGCCGGATCGTCCCACTGTATCTCGCGGTCCAGTGGCAATGCATTCCAGAGGAGATAGAGCGCGTAGCCCTTCCCGCCGACGAACAGTTCTTTCATCTGCTCGTTTGCCACCCGCGACTCTATAGAGTTCGAACCGAGGTCGATCCAGAGCGTGCGGTCCGTATAGCCATGGCGAACGCGGTGCGCCTCGAGGTCGTATTCGAACCGCGCGGGAGATGCGTCATATTGGGCATTACTATGCTGGGGCATCGGTGTCACAGTCCTCCTCCGGGAACTTCGCTGCGCTACAAATAGTTTCGGGCAAAGAAGCCACTTGGGACTGGAGCGTGGGGACTGGAGGTGGACGAAGCAATGGGTGAGAACGAACATGGGAAGAGAGCGCCACCATTCATTCATTCATTCATTCATTCATCCATTCAACCGTCCATTCATGGGCAAATCTATATGCCTCCACACCCATAGCTGCGTGCGATCCGGTCCGAACGGTAAATGAAGTGCGGTGACGATGATGTGGCCTATCCAGAAGCGTTCTCCTCCGACATGGACAGTGACATTCCTCGCTCTCCTTCTTATAACGAGCATCGGTCTCGCTCCGATCACTCTCTTCGCCAACGGCGCTCTGCCCGTGCGTGCGGAACCGACCACGCACTATGTGCGCACGAACGGGACGCTTGCCAGTATCGCCGCGGCAGTGGACGGTGCCGCACCGGGCGACATTATCATCGTCGAGGAGGGAGTATACGAGGAGAATGTGACGATCATGATCACCAACCCGTTGCGATTGAGCGCACAAAACGCGACACTTCACAGCACCGCGTTGTCGCCGGCATTGATCGTTCGCTCCGCCGATGTCGTCGTGGAAGGGTTGACCGTTCGGTCCAATGCGAAAACGAACCGGTCCGCGGTGCTCGTCGAGGATGTGGATGGGAGTGGGTCTGACACCGTCACGCTTTCGAATTTGACCGTCACGGCGCTCAATGGGACCGGCGTCACCGTCACGAACAGTAGCTCGGTGCTCATCTCGAACTGCCGCGCCGCCGCAACCGGCCGATCGGGCGTCAATATCACGGACAGCGACACGGTTACCGTGGAGGATTGTCTCTTCGAGCGCTGTCAGCGCCACGGCGTCGAGCTCACCCGCGCTCGCTCCTGCATCGTCCGCGGCTCGACCGTCGAGGCCAGTAACTGGTCGGCCATCGTGGTCGACGACGGCTGCGAGGATATCACGCTGCGCGATAACTTGCTCGAGGATACGAACTCGACCGGTATCTTCGGGTATAACGCCACGGCGGTGACCATCGAGAACAATACGATCGGCCGCTCCATCGCCAACGGCATCTATTTCCTCGTTTGCTCCTACGTCCATATCGCGGCCAACCGGTTCGTGCGCACCGATCCAGAGGTGAACGGCTACCCGGCGGTCTATCTGCGCTACTGCGATAACAGTAGTATCGCGACCAATACATTCGACGACTGTGGGAGTTCTTCTATCTTCCTTCTGAGCGGGACCGCTATCAGCGTCGCAGAGAACAACTTCGAACGGCTCAACCGCAACGCGGTGGCGGTCTATCAATCATCGACGACGACGATCCTCTCCAACCAGATCAGCGGCAATACCTCAGACGGGGAGCACTATCCCGCACTCAGCATCTCGTCCTTGACCGGCGGACGGATCGAGAATAATTCATTATACAATATCCGTGGTTCCGGCATCGATCTCTCCGCTTCAGCGGTCACCGTCGCGAACAACAGCATCGACCGCTGTGCCGGCAGCGGTGTCATCGTCGAGAGGGGCGCCGACGCGAACCGATTGGTCGACAATACGATCACGAACTGCTCCATGGATGGGATCGCGATCAACTCGTCGGATAACACGATCGCACGCAACGCGATCGTCGCGAACCATCGCAACGGCGTGGTGCTCAACTGGGCGGATCGCAATCTCCTGCGCGACAATTCCATCACCCAAAATTACCACAACGGGGTCGAGGTCTACGAGGGCGCCGATAACGAGATACGATCGAATGATATCGCCAATAACTCCGGTGCCGGGCTCGTTGTGAACCAGAGCACGATGCGCGCAGTGACCGATACCGTCCTGCGCGGGAACGTGGAAGGGGTCAAGATTATCGGCGGGGGAGTGATCACCGCGCTCGCCGGGTGCACGATCACCAATAATACGCTCTACGGCGTCGATGTGGAAGGCGCGTCGGGTATCGACGCGTTCGTGTTCAACACCATCGCTGGCAACGGCGTCACATTCTACTCCGATATAACGCTCGAGGCGCGCTATAATTGGTGGGGATCGGCTGAAGGGCCGGACGAGACAACAGGATGGGCGGTGACCGTAGAACCATGGCTCGAGGAGCCGCCAGCGGCCCATATGCTCCCGTTCGTCGGGTTCTACGAGCCGGAACCCTCCGCCGTGCTCAGCGGTATGGCAGAGATCAGCGGCATGGCCTACGACCCCAGTGGGATCCAAACCATCGCCTTCACGCTCAACGGCGAACAGATCCAAACCCTCTCCGAGCCACCCCTCGTGTTCAGCCAAACGCTCGATACCACCTTCTACCCCAACGGCGGCGCCACGCTCACCGTGAGAGCGACAACCAAAGGGGAAGAGACCGTTACCGATGACCGATTCGTCATACTGGAGAATGAGGATGAGGACGAAAGCGGTGCGGCATTTTCCAGCTCGGATGATATATTCACATTCTGTCTCGTCAGCATCATCGTCAGCATCATCTTTATCATCGCCATCGTGGGGAGCGTCGCCGCAAAAAAACAACGCGAGAAGGAGCAAGGATCGTCGTCGGAGGGTGCCATCAACAGGGCGAGCGGCTACGACCAGGGCTATGATGCGTCGCAACGCTATCCGACCAGCACTGGAACGGCGACCTACACGCCGCCGGATACGGACAAGACCGCGGGTTCCCACGACGATCGGGCGAAAGAGGCGTTCCTCCATGCACGGGACGCCCAACTCCAAAAGATCTATGGCACCATCGACCCCGAGAAGGAGCGCGAGCTGGAGAAGATGGCGTGCTGGCACTGTGGTCGTGAGATCTCGATCTACGATCTCCGCTGTTCTCATTGCGACCGTGAACTGCGCTAACATAATGTACGCAAACGCGGATCTGGCTCGAGGGTAACTCAAGCGCCGTAACCCGCACCGCACGATCCGGCCACCCGCTGCGATATATTGATTAGACCCAATATCGATGGACATAGGTCGCGCGAGGTTTGAGTGCCGGCATTGAATGAATGACCACGACCATCTGCACGAGGGATAATGTTGATCCCGATCTGTTTTATCGCCTTCTTCCTCTTCTTCTTCATCTCGTTGATCGTCTGGCTCTTTCGGTCCCGCAACGGCCGGAGGGACGGTCGCGATGGCGACCAAGAGGGTCTCTTTCGGTTTCCTCCCCGCCGCGGCCGCCGCACCACCCCCATCCCATCGGACACAAAGGAGCACCCGACCCAGCATGGTACCCGAACCAGTACCGATCAGCGCGCATTGGAACAGTTCCAGCGTGAGCGCGAGGTGCGGCTCGAAAAGATCGTTCGCGAACTCGACCCCGAAAAGCGCGCAGCGCTCGAACGCATCTATTGCTGGCAGTGCGGCGCACCGCTCTCGATCTACGATCATCGCTGCGGGAAATGCGACCAGACGCTCCGGTGACCTTTGGCGAGGGCAATAGAAAGGTGCGGTAGGCGGTAGGCGGTAGGCGGTAAACGGATGTCGCAATGGGTGACAACAGAAGCGTTAAAAGGAGCGAGGAAAATGATCGCGCCAAGGCCGCGTCTGCGTGATCTATCGTTCGTCGTCTCGTCTGCGGCGGGATTTAGTACTACATAGCTTTTTCGGATAAAGGCTAAATAGATCTTCGTAACCGTCGCCGACCAACAATTCGGCCCTATTGCCGCACACGGTCCGTACGATCGATGCGGCTCACTGTTTCACATCGAAACCCGAGGATCGCTATGCAACCTCTCCTTATCGTCGTCTATGGCCTCATTATCGTCGCCACATTCGCAGTCATGGAATTCGTGGCATGGGCGCTCCATAAATATGTCATGCACGGGTTCGGCTGGGTCCTCCACGAAGACCACCACCGGCCGCCCACGGGGAAGTTCCAGAAGAACGACGCCTACGCCCTCGTGTTCAGCCTCCTCGCGTTCTTCCTCATCTTTTTCGGCGCCCGCGCCGGGTTCGACGCACGGTTCTACGCCGGAGTGGGCGTCACCGCATACGGTGTCGGCTATTTCCTCTTCCACGATATCTTCTACCACCGCCGGATCAAGATCAAGTGGCAACCGAAGAATCGGTACTACAAACGCATCGTCCGCGCACATTCTACGCACCATCAACAGAGTAGTGCACACGAAGGCGTCGCGTTCGGGTTCCTCTATGCACAGCGAAAATACGCGCCGGAAGTGACCGATTAGATTCGGCGACAACGAGAACGGTACCGATAACGAGGGGGGAAAACGCGCGGTGGCGGTGGCGGAGGCGGACCCGCCGGGCAGCCGGCGAGCATCACATCACATAGCCTCGCCATCATCGCATCGCATCATCGCATTGCATCGCCGCCGCCTCCTCCCACCTTATTTTACATTAGATAACGATGGAAACATCACCCATCGCGCCCATGGATGGTCGGCATCCCTTTTTCGCAGAGGTCTGCCCCGGTCAAATCCGCGTCGGTCACAGGCTTTGGAAAAAGGGGGGATGCCCAGAAGCGATGGAGTGCCATCGAGAGGTCTGAGTCGAGCAAGTCGATCCGATTCTGGCAAACGGCCACGAAGTTTTATTCTTCATTCACCGTCGTCCGTCGCGGGCCCCTCTTCGTCGGATCCACCTAATTTCTTGGCGAGCCGGTCGAGGATCGTATTGATCGTATCCTTGTCCACGCCATCACCGTCCAGACCGTTCTTCGGATGCGAGACCGACGGTGTGGGCTGCGTCGGCGTCGATGAGGGGGTCGCCTCGATGTCGACGGCGGAACCGTCGCTACTTTCGCCTCTCATCTCGCCGCTGGGAGCCGCACCTTGAGCGGGTGTCCGTCCCGCCTTCTGGCCCGCTCCCGCGGGCTGATGCGATCCCGCCCCTTCTGTGGACGCGTTCTCCAGCGGGCGCATGGTGACCGTCTCAGCGCGACCGTCGGCGAAATCGGTCCAATCCTCCACCGGCGTGGTTTGTTTCACTTCCTCGCCGTCGGCCTCACCGACCTCCTCTTCGATGACGGTAAAGACCGGGAGCGACTCGACATCGTGGGCTTCTTCGTCATCGGTCGCCTCACTCTCCCGTTCGGGTGCACTGTCGGTGTCACCATCGAGCTTCGCGCCCGGTGCCGGTCGATGGGCGGTCTCGGAATCGCTATCGGAATCGCTATCGGTATCTGTTTCCGTCTCCGCATCTATTTCCGCATCCGTCTCTCGAGCGGCGGGTCTGCGCCCCAGATCGCCGAGCGTTATCCCCCGCTTGCGGCGTGTTGGCGGTTGGGAGGGGCGCTCCTCGTCCTCCTCGTCGCTATCCGTGCTCATGACACGCGCTTTCAGTGCGTGCGTCCAGAGCTCCATGAATGCGGTCTCGATATCGTCGATCTGGGTGGGGTCCTTGATCCGTTTCCGGAACATCTCCACCGTCGAGCGGAACCCGTCCATGGGGATACGCTCGAGCTTTTTCTCGATCTTCTTGATGCGATTGATCTTGGACCCGTATTCCTCGAACGCGTCCGCGATATCGTCGATCGACCGGCTGGAAAGCGCCTCGCGGAGCGGCTCGACCATGTACCCCTGCTGCTCCCAATGCGCGAGCTTGGCGATATAGGGTTGCTTCTGCGCGATCAGGCCCTTGCGTCGATCGTCGACCATGATCTCGTATTTCAGTACCTCGTCTTCGATCTCCTCGAGAGAGGTGAGGTCGAAGAGCTCTTCTTCCAGCACTTTCAGCTCGTCGTCGAGACCGTAGCCATAGAGCGCATCGATCCGGTCGCGCAGCTTGGCAGATTCAGTGATCTTATACTCGATGTCCTCGACGGTCTGGAGGAGGTTTTCGAGGTTCATCTCCTCGAACGATCCATGCTCGCGTTCGAACGCTTCGAACTGATAGCCGTCGATCTTCCAGATCTCGAGCCGATCCAGCGCCTCGGTCCGTTCCCTGACCAATGTCCTGAGATGTCCGAGGTGCTTCTCCACCGTCGGGATACGATTCGGGTCGAGGAGCAGCGCCTCCAGCTCTTCACGCTCTGTTTCGAAGGTCGTCGTATCGAGTTCGTCCAGTGCCGCACCGAGCCGGCGTAGCTCGCGAATATCGTTATCGAACTGCCGAAACCCGTCCGTCACCATATCGATGGTGAGCGTATCGTCATCGAGCACCGCTTCGAGCCGGGAAACATTGTAACCTTCTTCAGCCCACAGTTGTGCCGCATCACGAAATTTTTCGAGGACCATCTGCCGTTTACGCGCTTCGGGTGAGAGCGGCTCGGGCTCAGCCGCGGCGGCCGCCTCGAGGACTTCGTCGGAAGCCGTTTCTAGCCCCAACGCCGCTTCTGGCTCGGACGCGATCTCGGGTTCGGGTTCGGTTGCAGCTTCGACCTCGGGTTCGATCTCAATTTCGGGTTCGGCTCCTGTTCCAGTTGCAACTTCGGCTTCGGCATCGACATCGACCTCGGCTACAGCTTCACCTTCACCTTCAGATTCAGCTTCAGATCTGGCTTCCGCCTCACTTTCGACCGCTACCTCGACCCGGGCTTCATCTACGGCTTCATCTTCGGCTTCGAACTCGAACGCTTCTTCGTGCTCGCCCTCATCCCATGCCAGCGCCTCGGCGCCTTCTTTTTTTCGGAAATGCTCCGGTTCGGGTTCAGCTTCAGCTTCTGGTTCAGCTTCCGGCGCGACGGGTGCGCGGTCCACCTCTTGCGCGCTCACCGGTTCACCCGCCGCTTTCGCCGCCGTTCGAGCGGGAGCGGCTGCCGTTTCAGGTTCGGCTTCTCCTTCGACTTCGGCCACAGATCCACGTTCGGGCTGGGGCGTCGGTTCCTGCGCCGATCGTTCCACCTCGGCGGGAGTTCTCGCCACCGCTTTCTTGGGCACCTTGGAGACGGTCTCTGCCGGGGGTGCTACTTTTTTCGCCTCTTTCTTCACCCGTTTGGGGGTGGGTTTCGTTTTCGTGCGCGGGCCCGTGGAAGGACTCGGTTTCCGTTTGGGTTTTTTCGGTGAGACCTTCGGTTTCGGTTTCGGTTTCCGTTTGGGTTTCTTCTTCGGTTTTGCGCCACGCGCACCTCGGCGCGCACCCGCTGCAGGGTGCGGTCGTTGACGAAAGCGGCGTCGGGCCGTACGCTTCTGGATATGCTGTTCGAGATGTTTGATCGCCTTGACCACGACCTCGAGCTTCGCGGGGTTCTTCATCATCGTATTGATATCGGAGACCGCGTTCTCGAACCCCTTCGTATCCATGGCATCGAGCTTCTCGTGGAGGATCTCCATCTTCTCGATTCTGCGCTCGAACTCGGAAAGCGCGTCCCAGAGCGCCTGGACATCGGCGTTCAGCATCTTTTTCACACTGGAGACATCGTATCCTTTTCGCTCCCACTGCTGGATACGGGTGGTGCACATGCGATAGCGCGGATCGTCCGATGTTCGAGGTGTCATTCGTCTCCAGTCCCCAGTGTTGGTACAATTACAGAGTTTAAGCTAGCTTATCCCCTCGATCATCTCATTTTATCGTATTAAGTGTTTCCATCGTCAGCCTCTCCCCCGGCCTTCTGGCCCAAAGAGGAGGACCGAGGTCGCCGGTTCGAGCGGAGGGAGTATATCAATCGAACGAGATGGTATCCCAATCGTCGAGCTCATCGTCGTCCGTCATCTCACCCTCCTCGTCCAAGATGTCGGCACTCTCGCGATCGTCGTCGAGGTCGAGGTCGAAGTCGAAGTCGAGGTCGGTGTTGGTGTCAGTCTCGAAGAGATCGTCGAGATCGGCATCCAGTGCATCCTCTTCGGTGAGTGCTGCGCTCTCGAACTCATCGCCTTCCATCTCCATTTCAGACTCCATCTCCATTTCAGAGTTTATCTCCATTTCAGACTCCATCTCGTCGAACGCAGCATCGGTCTCGTGCTCGAGCTCCAACTCATCCGTTCGGTCCATGTCCGTATCGACGCTCATCTCGTCTTCCATTCCCTCGGATGCAACGGTGCTGCCCTCGGACCATTCTGCGTCAAAGTCGCTCTCCTCGACGGTCCCTACACGCTCCCAGCCGCCGCCCGCAGCATCATCCTCAGCGCCCGCAGCGGCTTCACGATGAACTTCGCGAAAGGTATCTTCCGTGGGTGCTTCCGTGGGTGCAGTCGGTTTCCGCCGGAGGATGAGAACGAGCCCGACGATCACGATGACCGCGGCAATGACCGCGCCCAGGATGATGAAGAACAGTCCCTGTGAGAGGCCGAGGACGGTCTTTTCTGAGGGCTCATCCTCATCAGCCACATCATCCGTGTCGCCGTCCGTATCGCTCGCCGCGGTGTGGACCACGGTGCTCGTCGTTCCACTGGTCGAGCCGTCGTCTGCAACTGAGAAGGACGCATTGGTCGTATTGTACCCCGTTTTCGCGATGAAATAGGTATAGGCCCCCACTCCCAACGAGGCGTTCAGCGTAAGTCGCCCATCCGTGCCGGTGACACCTATTGCGACCATATTATCCTCGCGATCGTAGATGGTAACAGTGGCACCTTCCAGTGGGGTTTCCTCGATGGTGGTGAACGGTCCCAGCACGATATCGGTGAACTCGATGCGCGTCAATTGAACCACACGGGCCGAACTGGGAAGGGTGACCGAGCGGTTGTATCGCTCGTACCCATCCGCCTCGACGATCAGCCGGTACTCGCCGTTCGGAACCTCGGCCACGGAATATTTCCCGTCATCCATGCCGGAGGGCACACCGGTATAGGTCACCTCTGCACCGACCAATCGTACCTCCGCGTCGGCGGATGTGGGTGAGACGGTGATATTGAGCGTGCTCGTCTCCGGTGTGACGATGATCTTTTCCATGACGATCTGGAGGGTGCGATCGGCGCTGAAGTCCGCGAGCGTGGTCGTCGCGGTGTGGTACCCCGCGGCTTCGAATTGGAGCTCGTAATCGCCGGCGACCAGTGCAAACGAATGGTTCCCGGGTACGACCGCTTCGCTCACATTCGTCGGGCCGAGGATGGTGATATTAACGGTGCGCCCCGCGGCCTCGTCGGAGAGCGCGACGGAGGCGTTGAGCCAATAACGCACTTCCGGCGCCGCCGCAGCCGCAGGTGTGGCGTTGACCAAATTGAATGTCAGATTGAAATTCCCGCGCGCATCCACCGGACTCACCGTGAGATAGTAGGTGCGGTCGTTCTGCAGACCTGCGATCAGATAGCGCGTCGTCTCGTTGCCCACCGTCGCGTTCGGAACGCGGGCGCTGAGATCGGAAATGACCGCGGTATCGTAGTAGATACGATACCCCGCAAGATCGCCGGCGACGCTGGCGGACCAGT
>CAZSUE010000108.1:0-9295 GCA_964609045.1 uncultured archaeon
CGATGGGGCGGGCGAGTATCGAGGATGGGACGGTGATGGTGGGGTTCGAGAGTGTGGCGACGGTGATATTGAGGCTCGATGTGCGCCGGTTGCCGGCATGGTCGACGGCGGTGAGATTGAACCACTGTTCGCCCGCCGTTTTCGGAAGCGACAGTCGTACCGTGTAGGTGCCAGGTTCGTCCTCGAAGAGAGGGAGCGTCCGTCCCATTGGTTCGATATGCACGCTGCAGTTCGCAAGCGCGCCGGCACACCCGCTCATCGGACCGTGGGTGTCGACCGTGGCGCGCAGCTTTACCTCTTCGCCTTTGAAATAATAGCCGTCCGTTTTCGCCAGCGTGCCCAATAGCGCCTCGCGGTCGGGGGTGAGGCTGGTGAGATTATACTGATCGATCGTGGGCGGGGCGGAATCGAACTGGAGGATGAGCGTGCCAGAGGCGCGTGGATGTGGTGCATTCGTCTCCTCGAGGCGCCATTCGAGACGATGGACGCCGTTGGACCATCCGAAGGTATCGAAGAGATACGGCGCCTTGGCGAGGGTCCAGTTGGTAACGCTCCCGTCCGGTGCGGTATGATCGACGGCGATCCGGAGCGTTTCGTCCACTACAGCCCCCTGCTGGGAGGTGTTATGGATGATAAATGTGAGCTGTTCACCGGCGCGATAGACGCATTTCCACCAGCGTTCCAGCGTACAATAGCTCCTCGGGACCTCGGGTTGTGCCGCATCTTTCGCGAGGTGTAGGTCCGTACGATTGCGATTGTGCGCGCTGTCGGTGGCGACGACGGTGAGGTTCGCCGCACCCCATCGCGCAGGATGGACCCATTGGATGGTCGCTTCGTACTGGCCCGGTGGTTGCCCGGCAGCGGTGACGAACGGTGTGGTATGATCGCCACCTCGGAGCTGGACCGTCACCGGCGAGCGATCGTCCACGCGGCATCGGATCGTGGCCATCTCGCCGAAGGCGGGTTGCGCCGGGTCGAGGCTGAGGTTCGTGATCGTTGGGGGCGTGCTATCCACAGCGATCTCGTAGCTTGCGCGCATCCGGTATTCCTGGTGCGCAACCAGTGCGGGCGCCACCACCGCCGCTGCGGGGAATAACGCCACCAATAGGATGAGGAGGATTACGAGGTATGGGACCAGCCCGCCGATGCAGGCGAGTGATAGCAGCCCTTTCACGATATCGCGGGGACGGATGAGCGTCTGTTCTTGGGTCCGGCGCTGCTGTGTTTGGCGCATGAGCGGAAAGGTCCGGCCCGCGATCTGTCTCCCGCAGTTGGGACACTGCACCGGCGTGTCATCGCCTGGGTCCTTCACGATGCTGCCGCATTTCGGGCATTCACGGAACATTCGATTCAAAAAGTACGAATACTGGCACCGTATTAAGCCTTTCTTGCACCGGCGTTCGAATACTTGGCGACAGCGATACCATCGATCGCATTTTCGATAGGCGGGCGTCACCGTGAGGCCGAAATCGATGTCCAATAACGTACCACCGATCATAGAATCGACCTTCGACGGCGATATCGATGCGTATTTCGATCGGATCGTCGCGATCTTCGAGGATGAGCTCGCCGATGCGTTCGATCTCTCCGAGACCGACGATACGCCGTTTACTGTCCTCATCGCCACGGTGCTGAGCCAGCGCTCGCGCGACGAGAATACCTACGAGGCGAAGCGCGCGCTCTTCGAGAAGTATCCCGATGCAGCATCGATCGCGAACGCCGAACTATCGGATATCGAGGAATTGATCAAGCCTGCCGGCGTATACCGGGTGAAGGCGCGTCGGATCCGCGATATCAGTCGTATCATTTTGGACCGCTACGATGGCGAGACACCGTCGACCATGGAGGAGCTGCTGACGCTGCCGGGGGTGGGGCGCAAAACGGCGAACTGCGTGCTCGTCCAGTCGTTTGACACACCGGCGATACCGGTGGATACGCATGTCCACCGCATCAGTAACCGGATGGGGTGGGTGCGGACCGATCGCCCGGCAGAGACCGAGGAGGCGTTGCGCGCGTTGATACCGCGGCGGCACTGGATCGCGATCAACGGGCTGATGGTGAAACACGGGCGGAATATCTGCGGCCCACGCCGCCCGCGTTGCGAGCAGTGCTATGTGCGTCAGTACTGCGCATACGGTCTCGGTGACGATCTCGAGGTTTGATCCCGTTCTCAGCCGCCAGCGGGTGCGTGGGTGGTTTGGGAGGGTCGGCGAGCGTCGAGGTGCACGATCGTCTCGCATCGACATCGTCATCGTCATCGTCATCGACATCGTCATCGACCGTCTGGTGATCGTAAGAGTGCCGGGTCAGGATCGGGGTTCAGATGAGGTGCTCCGATTGGATATTACCGAGAGCGATGGGTAGAGCGATGGGTGAAAACAAACACGATAACAATATATAAGGCGACATGAATGCGACCGTATGTACCAAAATCGTACTGGCACCCAACTGTTGGCACTATTGCTGGTCTCCGTTTTCGCGATCACCGTATTCGTCCCGATGCTATCGGCGACCACACCGAACATCAGCGCCATCGCACGAGCAACTAACACCCGTGCCGATGATGTCTACATCAACGAGCTCATGCCGAACCCCGAAGGCAGCGACAGCGATTTCGAATGGGCCGAGCTCTACAACGCGGGGAGCGACCCCATCTCACTGGACGGCTGGGTGTTCGACGACGATAAACAATACACCTTCTCCGGGACGCAGCTCAACAGTGGAGCGTTCCTCGTCCTCGCCAAGAACGCGGCCATGTTCCAGAGCCGCTACCCGTCCGTGCCCTCGAGCCAGGTGCTCGAATACTCGGACATGGGCCTTGCGAATAGCGGCGACGATCTCGTACTCTATGACGCCAGCGAGCAAGAGGTCGACAGCTATAGCTACTACAGCTCGACGGATGGTGTCTCATGGGGTCGTTCGCCCGACGGTGGTGCGGAGTGGGTCACCCTCAGCGTGCCCTCACCGGGAGAGAGCAACAGCGGCGGCGTACCGTTGACCTATGATGAGACCGATATCGCCACGCTTGCATCCGACCCCGCCAGTTATGCGGATACCAATATCACCCTCCGCGAGGTCGTCGTCCACAGCGTCGTATCCGAATACGAGTTCACCGTTTCCGACACGAACGGGGCCGCGCAGCTCTCGGTCATCTGCGAGGACGGATCCAATATCCACGATCTCATCGCAGTGAACGATACGCTCGACCTCTACGGCATCTACCAAGATCTAGGATCGGAATGGGCTCTTTTCGTCCGCGCCGATGTTGGTACCGACCGCGTCGAACTCATCGCCAGTGCGCCGGTGGACTATATCACCGTCACGCTCGACCAGCTCCTCACATCGCCCGCGAGCTACGAGAACGCGTTCGTACGCGTCGAGAATGTGACGGTGACCCGCGCCGATATGGCATGGAACTTCGAAGTGAACCAGGACAACGGCACCGAATGGCTCACGGTCTATGTGGACCAGGGCGGCGACCGCCCCGACCAGCTCTATACCGGAGATATCCTCAATGTCCAGGGCGCCTTCATCGATTATATGGGCACATGGGAGATCAAAGTGCGCGCCGGGAGCACCGACCATGTCATCGTGGTGGAGAGCGCCGGTCCGCCACCGGGCCCGACAGCAGATTATGTTCTCCGCGGCAAGGTCGTCACCATGGAATCGAAAGATGCGATCATCCCGTCGGGGAATGTCTATGTGAACAACGAGATGATCGAAGCGGTCTGGCCCACGAGCGAGGCGGCGCCCGCCGGCGTCAACCTCACCGATGTGCCGGTCATCGACACCAACGGTATCATCTTCCCCGGGCTCATCGACACCCACAACCATGTCCATTATAATACGATCCCGCTCTGGGATGTGCCAAAGCAATACACGAACCGTTATCAATGGGGCAATCATTGGTCCTATAAGCCCGACATCACCTACCCGAAGGTCATCCTCACCACCCGCGATTACGCCGATATGCTGTTTGAGGCGATGAAATATGCCGAGGTGAAGGAACTGGTGGGCGGCGGTGTGGCGATCCAAGGCTCGCCGGGCGGCAACTCTGGCTACGACGATATCCTCGTGCGCAACCTGGAGCTGAGGAACTTCGGCCAGGACAAGATCTATCAGAATGTGCGCGAGGTCGATTCATGGGACCCGAACTATATCCTCGATCGGTACAATTCGGGGCGGCTCGAGGCGTTCTTCGCGCATCTGGGCGAAGGCACCGACGAGAAGGCGCACGGCGAGTTCGAGACGCTCAAGAATATGGGGCTGAACATCGACGCCATGGTGCATATCCACGCCACCGCATGGGAGCGGAGCGATTTTCAGGAGATGCCCGACGGTGCAGGGATGGTCTGGTCACCGGCTTCGAATTTGCTCCTCTACGGCGATACGGCGAAGGTCGATATCGCATGGGAAGAGGGTGTCACCGTGGCACTGGCACCGGACTGGGCGCCGAGCGGTGCCAAGAATAATTTGGGTGAGCTCAAGATCGCGGACCAGTGGAATAAACTGAAACTCAATAATTTCTTTAGCGATTATAATCTCACCGAGATGGTAACGACGAACGCGGCGAAGCTCTGTCGCTGGGAACAGTTCTGCGGTCGCGTCAAGGAGGGGCTGCACGCCGACCTCATGGTCATCAACGACCCGGGGCCCGATGTGAGCCCCTACCGCGCGCTCATCGACGCTATCGATTTCGATGTCAAGCTCGTGACCATCGACGGTGATCCACTGTATGGGATGGTCGACTGGTTCGAGGAGCTGAAACCGGGCGATTACGAGGTCATTCAGGGGAAAGGCTTCGAGCGTGCAGTGGATGTGACGAAGGAGGGCGTCCCGGGCGGCGACCAGACCTTCAACGAGATCCAGACCAATCTCGAGGAGGTCATGGACTTCACCCCGGAGGCGCTCTACGATCGGTTCGATATCGTCGACCAACAAGGGATGACCCTCGACGAGTTCGGAACATGGCTGGACGAGCAGTTCGACGACGGCGGCGGGCTCCATCCGGTCCCGCTGGACCCGATCTTCACCTACGGCGATACACGCTATTTCCATATGTTGAACACCTCCTCGAACTTCAATCTGAACTGGAACCCGGACATCTACTCCTATTACGACCGCCGACCCACCGAAGGGAATGTGGCGCCGATCGTGCCGCTACCGGCTGAACTGACGGTGAAGTACAACGAGAGCTACTTCCTCTCGCTGCCGATCACCGATCCGGACACGCCCGCCGACGAGATTGCCGTGAGCACCGATTCGGAGAATGTGATCTATCATGCGGCGAATGAGACGCTCGAGTTCCATTTCCTCACCGGCACTCCGACCCAGACGGTGCAGGTGGTGGTCACCGACGGCATCACCACCGTGCGCAAGAGCGTGGTGGTGAGTTTCATCGGTGAGGGCGAGACCTATCCACCGGTCTTTTCCGTCCCCGATTCGCTTACACTCACCCGTGGCGAGCCGTACTGGCTGCCGCTTGCGATCACCGACCCTGACACGCCCCAGCATATGCTGAGCGTGGAGACCGATTCGCTCTCCGTGGTCTATCTCGCATCCAACGGCACGCTGCGGTTCCAATTCCCGTTGAGCGCCGAGGATCAGACGGTGAATATCACCGTCTCCGACGGCGTCCAGACGATCGTCCGCGCGATCGCCATATCACTCGAGCACCCGCCAGGGTTCATCCCGCCGACATTGACGCTCCCGAGCAATATCACGATCTATTACGATCGCCCGCATTGGCTGCCGATAACGATCACCGATCCGGATACGCCGCGGGACGAACTGATCGTGGCCACCGATACGGCAAGCGCATCCTATGTCGCATCGAACCAAACGCTCCGGTTCGAATATCCCACCGGCATGCCGACCCAGACCGTGACGGTCAGCCTCAGCGACGGTCGAACGGTGGTCCGCGAAACGGTCACCGTGCAGTTCTATACCGTGGATACGACCCCGCCGTCGTTCAATGTGCCCAGTTCGATCCTCCTCGAATACGAGACCCCGGTGACGCTCCCATTGAGGATCGACGACCCGGACACCGCACCGGCACAGCTGCAAGTGTTCACCTCCTCGCCGAATGTGGACTATCTCGCCGCAAGCGGTGCGTTACGGTTCGAGTTCGCGGTGGGCACACCGGACCAGACGGTGACGGTGACGGTGACCGACGGTCTCCATCCGGTGGCGAAGACGATCGCGATCAGCTTTATTGCGGAACCGAGCCCACCGACGGTGGCCTCGGTCATACCGGACCGATCTGCGGTGAACACACCGCGCGACGGTGTGATCGCCATCACCTTCTCCGAGCCAATGAGAGAGTCGAGCTTGACGCTAACACTCAAGAACGAGGACGGGGATGCGGTCGACGGCATCGTCCGCTATCGCGAAGATAGGAACCGGCTCTCGCTGCTTCCCCTCGAGCTGCTCGCGCCGAACGCCAACTATACCGCCGAGCTTGCGGCGGGCGCCACCGCGACCACTGGTACGGCGCTTGACGGGGCGTATAGCTGGACCTTTACCACGGAGCCGGCGCCCGCCGATGTCATCACGCCGGTGGAAGGGGGAGGTGATGGCGAGGACGGTGACGGTGCGCTCTATATCTGGATCGCCATCGCCGTCATCGTTATTGCAGGGATCATCGTATTCCTATTGATCCTCCGCATGTAATCTGACGTAATCTGGCGTAAGGTAATAGATTGGAATGGCCGGCGATCG
Organism: uncultured archaeon; assembly: GCA_964609045.1. Classification (GTDB taxonomy): domain Archaea; phylum Thermoplasmatota; class Penumbrarchaeia; order CAZSUE01; family CAZSUE01; genus CAZSUE01. Next base: position 6,721 of record CAZSUE010000108.1, read on the forward strand.
AACCGCGTAACTGGCGCGCGACCCGACGGGACTGGGATTAGTATGAAAAACATGGGAACAGGGGGTTGGGGATCCGGCGACACACTTGTCGCCGGACGCTGACTCTGAGCGAAGCGAGGAATGGCGCGACGGGAAAACGGGGGCCGCCCCACCCACCGCTGTTTTTCATGGTATTTGGGGGAGCACCGAGGAGCGATGAGGTCAAGGACTCGTTGGATCGGAGCCAACGAACGAACGCATCGGCGAACCATGCGAATAGAAGTAGAGTGCCACCGATCGATCAATTGATATTGTGGTGTTTCGGACATGATGACGGGATCGTTCCAACTGGATAGAATAAAAGAGCTCGATCCGCTCCTGTCGGCCATTATTATTCCTTTTCTCGTAGTGGCCATCGCCGTTGCGGGCATGATGTGGACCCCCATGGTCTGGATCGTGGGTGTCGGCGCTGATAGCGCCGCAACGCTCACGCTCGACTGCGACGACGGCAGCGCGCTCACCGCACCCGGGCTGGCGCCGAAGTTCGACATCGTCGTGACCAACCGCGCTGATATGGCTGCGGATATCTCGCTGGTGGCGGAGGTCGTCGACGCCTACGGCGGTGCGGAACCGGCGGCGGACCAATGGAGCACCTGGCTCGACAAAGGCTCCCTCGAACTCGAACCAGGTGAGAGTATCACCGTCCAGCTCTCGGTCTCGTCGGGCTGCGGGTGTCAGGACGGTTCCACGGCGGTGACGAGCGTGAACGCCACCACCACGGCGTCGCCGGGTGCGATGGCGTCGATCACCGTCACCACGACGCTGAACGAAGATTACACGCCGCGCGGCGTGCCACATATCATGGTGGATAAAAACGCCGTCGCGGTCACGGACGAGTCGCGGGTGCGATTCGTGCTGACGGTGACCAACGACGGTGCGGAGGAGACGCCGTTCGATCTCCTCTTTCGATCATTACCGGAGGGCTGGACCGGGAAGTTCGACCCCGGCTCGCTCGCGCTCGAAGCCGGTGAAGCGGGTGAAGTGACCGTCGAGCTGATCGTGCCGCCCGAGAACGAACTGCGCAATCCGTCGGTGACCGTTGCATGCTATCCCACTGATACAACCCATTATTACGACACCGCCTTCGTCCAGCTGCCGACGCTGCGCCCCGACCTGCGCGCGATAGCTATCGAGCCGCCCACCGAACTGCGTGCGGGCGAGAGGGTGACGCTCGTGGGCGTGGTGAAGAATGCGGGCGCGACGGTTGCGAATGAGGCGCCGGTCTGTGTGCGGTTCTTCGTCGACGGGACCTTCATCGCCCAGCGGAACATCTCGGCGCTGAATGTGGGCGCGACCCATCGGTTCGAGGTCGCATGGGAGCCAGTGGCCGGTGCAGAAGAACTCAAGATCATCGTGGATCAGGAGATGGAGATCGCCGAATCGGACGAGAGCCCGGCCAGTAATGTCTATACGGAGAATATAACCGTGATCGGTGGTGGCGATGAAGGTGGGAGCGACGGTGCTGCGCCGACAATTGGTATGATCCCTACGCTCGGCGCGCTTGGTGGGATCGTCGGTCTCCTGTGGGCGGTGCGTCGACGGCGTGAGCTGAGCTGAGCTGAGCTGGGCTGAGCTGTGTATTCGAAGGCGGGGACGGTGCGCGCCCTCCTATCAGATCAGATCAGATCAGATCAGATCAATCTCTTCTCATAATAGAACTGCAAGAAACCGTGTGCCGTGCCAGCACGAGCACTTTCACCGACCTCTCCATCGAGCTTATTATAGTCAGGTTTCTTATTGAGTTCTATTCGTACCCTATTTTGATCCTTGGCATCATCGCGTTCTCGATATTCATGGTTATTGGATCTTGGAAGATAGCAGCATTATTGCGACTCGGACGCGAGTACTCCGAGACGCTCCCACAAAAGGGATTGAACCGCTGGAACCGACGCAGGCTCCTCTTTGTGATCCACCTCGCAGCCTGTCCCATCCTCGGCCTTCTCATGGCTTATACCGGGATTCTGCCCAATGATGCGTCGCTTTTTGACATCTATCTCCTCCTCCTCGTCTTTTTCTTCCTCATCCTCGCGCTGTTCATTATCCATCCGATTATCGTCCGGTACCAATTAATTAAGGAAGATCGAGCGGCGGCTCGAGAACGAGAAGGTGCGATAACGAGGAGTGGTTGGTCGTATGCTATCCTAACCAGCCGCGCTCATCCTCGATATGGATCTGATGATCGTCCTCGGTGAACGATACCGCAGCCCGGAAGATCGCGCGAAGGGTCTCGCCCGAGAAATTGGTGGCCTCTAGTAGCAGATATTCCCCATCGCTCCGCTTGATCTCGACAAAATCCCACGGGAGCGCGTGGCTGCCGAGCGTGTACAATTTGGGAACGCTGGGATGCGAGCCATAGAATCCTCCGCCGTTTCGGATATATTCGACCTCGTGCCATCGTGTGTCGAATTTGCGATGGGGACCGATGACGAGATCGATCCCGCATTCGGTGACGGTCACCGTTTTCGGTCTGAGAAACGAGCGAGCGCCAATGAACCCGCCGATGATGAGCCCGACGCCGATGGGGAGAGAGACGATA
>CAZSUE010000108.1:9305-10330 GCA_964609045.1 uncultured archaeon
TGAGGAACCATTCTCTCCCCCTCCAGGCAACTCCATGAAGACAAAGAGGATCCCTATGCTAAAGAACATGAAAGAGAAGATACCCCCGATACATCCCCGCTCTTGAAAGGTGCGTTCCTTCGTCTGGGGTAATTGCCCGGGAGGGAGGTTTCTATTGGTATACGGCCGGAAATGATCGAAATCGAGCTGATCCATTTTGAACTGACGCATGCAATAGGGGCATTCTCTTTTTCCATCTTCATTTTCGTACTGAAGCTGCTTCCCACAGTTTGGGCATATCATATCATATCATCCATTCCCAAGCGCTTCGTGGAACGGCTGCATGCGCATGTCTCCCTACTCCGCTCGAATTCTATTGTTCGTTCTCTTTCGATTCCTCAATCTATTTCCCAGGCAAGATGGGCACTTGGCGCGTCACCTCTGGATATGCGCTTTTCGGGGTGCGATTAAGAGTATGTAATTGTAATGCAAAGGTACCTCATACCTTTTTTTTTCTGCTTGCCGAGGTGGAAGTGGAAGTGGAGGAGGAGCTTCTTTGCCCGTTGTTATAGGAGTTAGAGCCACTGGGGGTTGGGGATTGCGGGACTGGGGCCGCCCAACCCGGCAATTGTTTTTCATATTGCCATAAGCGAACGCCTTCACCCGGTTGTTAGACTTTGATGTCGAGGTTCGAGCTTGTGGCAATGGGCGCATCATTGGCCACCTTTCGCGCAGCGAAACGTGGCCGATTCGCGAAGCGCCAACGGCGCGAGGGAAGACTGACAGTGCGAAGCACTATGGCGTACCCAACGGGACCATTTCTGCTGAATGGTGTTACATGTGAGCCCCTCGACGCATTGGTGGAGTCACACTTTTCCCGTCCCCTCCGATAATGTTCGCAGAAACGGCACGCTCCCCGAGCATTCATGCATAAGGACAAGTCGGTGTCCGGCTGTTACATTACAAAACGATTTTACAACAGCTGGATACCGACGCCGTGCGCATTGCTAGCACGAATACTTTCACCGAGCTCTCCATCGAACTTA
>CAZSUE010000109.1:0-1018 GCA_964609045.1 uncultured archaeon
GTGCGGGAGCGGTGGTCGGAACGGTGGTTGCACCGCCGCGACCCCTTCGCCTACGAGCGCGATATCCTCCGTTCGCGAGACGCCCAGTCCGCGGCGCGCGGCGGTGCGGAGGGTGGGGCACTCGTCGATGTCGAACCCCATCACCGCCGCGGCGATCCGATCTGCAGCCAGCGGATCGTCGCTCACAACCGCGAGGCCGAGTTTGCGCGTGCGACCGTGGACCGGTCCGCCGCCGTCCATGGCAACGACGCCGTCGATGATGGTCCATGTCGGGCTGAAGCGTCCGATGAGGTCGCATAACGCCGCGGAGAAACGATGCGTGTGCACGCGATGTTTCTCTTCCCGCGGGAGGATACCCAGCATATTCTTCAATCCCAAACTGACATGGTCGAGGACGTGGGTCTTGAGCTTGGCGAGGGAGAGGATGTGGTCGCATTCGAGGAGTATCTCGGGGACGGTGAACTCGTCGACGGCCTCACCCCCGACAGATACCGTCGTCCGCGGCGCGGTATCGAAATTGATCAGCGGCACGGCGAGGTTGCGGGCGAGCCTCTTCACACCGAGCACCTCGAACACACGATCGGTATCGAGGGGATAGATCGAGCTCTCGCCGACGACCACCGCGCAACCACGGCCACGCAAGAATTGGATCACTTCCGCAAGCAGCGCGAGGTCGGTGGTAGCGCCGGTACTGGCCGAAGCCGCGGCACAGAAATTGGGCTTGACGAGCACTCGCGCGCCAGCGGTGAGACGATGCCGAAGAAGCGCGCGTACCTCGGTATCGGCACCGATGGCCGCGGGCGTTGGAAAGCGTTTAAGGAGAACGGTTGCGCGTTCGCTCGTTCGGTCAAGAAGCGTCATCAGGATACAACGGGCACAGAGAGCTATAAATATCCTCCTCCGTGGCCGCGCACGGGCCCATATTGGTAAAACAATGCCTATTGCGTCCTCGCTCCTCGTTACCCTCCTCCGTGGCCGCGCACGGGCCCATATTGGTAAAACAATGCCTATTGCGTCC
>CAZSUE010000109.1:1118-10317 GCA_964609045.1 uncultured archaeon
TCGCTCCTCGTTACTGCCTCCTCCCTCCTCCCTCCTCCACTCCATAGCTCCATAGCCCCCTACTTCCTCCTTTTTGCCCACCTCCTGCATCCTACTCCTGCGTCATACTCCTAATTCCTACACACCTTCTCTTTCCGTCCCCCTATTCCGAAATAAATAAGAACGGCGTAAGAGTTCGAGGATATACCAGTGTTCAAAGGTGAACTGGAATGGATGATGAGCGTCTTCTCGCATTCCGCGCATATATCGACCGTATCGGCATGAAAGGTTGTCTCGGCTGCGGCGTATGCTGTATCGGGTTCAGGAAGATACCGCTCTTAGACCCTGAGTACCGGCGGATCGCCGAACGATACGGTACCGCTCCCATCGATCATACCGACTCCGTCCCCATGCTACGAGTGGAAGGATCGATGTGTGCGTCGGCACGGCGCCCGGATCATATCCGGCACAATCTCAGGCTCCTCCTCGCGCACGAGGATGACCCCGACCGCCACCGCATCTTTCGAGAGCAGATGCGCGTGAGCCAGTGTGCGATCTACGACGAACGGCCGATCATCTGTCGGTCCTTTCCCGTCTATCCGTTCAAAGGGACTTGTATCGCCGTAAAGCAGCCGCTGGCAACCGTCGATCGACCAATGAAAGACACCATCGATTCATTCGCATTGGACTATATCACCACGCTCCGGCGCGAGATCATCGCGAAGCGGGGTGTATTTTCACCCGAGCATCGACCCGAACGCGCGTCCACATTGATCTGGATGAGCGGGAGTAAATGCTCGAGCGCGGAACGCGCGCTTCAATATGTCCATCCATTCTGGTCGATCTGGTCGTATGTTCGCACCATCGACCTCGAGGAGGATGAATTGGCGCTGCTCGAAGCATGCGACGGGCGATCGACGGTGGAGGAACTGGCCCAACGATTCCAACGCCCGGTTGACGCGATCACAGACCAATTGGAAGAGTTCCTCGTCTATTCGTTATTGGAAAAGGCGCAGGAGCTCCGGTTCTCACCGACAGCAGCGGGAACAAGATGGAAGTGAAGATCCGAGATCCGAAGAAAAGACCCCTCCATGGCCGAACTGGTGGCGAAGGTAGCGAGAACGGGGCTCCGATCTGGCAAAGCTTAAACGGCGGTCATGGAGCGGGACCATAGGATGCGTGCGTTTTGCGCGGGTTGGAAATTGCCGCTCCTCACGGGCCATCACACCTTCTGGTACCATCCTCAACTCTCTTATCTATTTACTCTCTTCTTTAGCTTTCTTCGCTTCCTTTTCGACATTCTTGGGGTAGTATGCGCTTCTTGCGCTACGCTCTACGCTCTGCACTCTGCGCACTAAAATTCAAGCTTCGATCTTGTGGCTGGCCCAAGAATAGATCGACGGATGGGGCAGCCGATCGTATTTCGGTCAATGGCGCACGAGCGACACGAGCCGATCGACCAACGGGTTTGTGGTCAGCGGCCGGAGCAACTTCGTCAATTGTCCCAACGGTGCGTGGGCCGACCCCGGCGGCCCGGCGAAGAGCTGGGTGGGAACATGTTCGATCAACTGCGAGGCGAGCCCGTTGCCCACGGCGAGCTTGCCCAGTGCGAAATTGATCGCGGCATGGTGCTTCAGATACCATTGCACCAGCGCACGGCTGATGGCGAGAAAGAAGACTGGATCCGGCACATTCGTCGGTAATGCCCCGAGCCGGTCGAGCATGTCGAGCACCGCCGTATTGTGCGCAATGAGGATCAGCCGCGTGGGGTATTGCCCGCCCAGCGTGCGGAGGATCGCATGATCGCTGCGGTCGCCCAGCAGATCGGTGGTCTCCACCGGTAACGGCTCGATGGAGAGTTCGCCTTCGGCATCGATGCCTAAGCGCAGCCCAACACACCACCCCTCGTCACGGAGGACGAGGACCATGCCCACCGAGAGCGCGCGCATGAGCAAATCCGCCGAAGGTAGCGAGCCGATGGGCAGTTCGTCGATAAGCGCTCTCACATCGACGCGGACATCGCTTGCGGTGACCGTTATCTGATAGAGCTGGTCGATGACAGCGCGTGGGATGGTACACTTCGTGAGCCGATCGAGGAACCGGAAGATGCCGACATCGGGAACGAAGCGGATCAAGTCGCAATCGAAGATGCGTTTGAGCGCATGCAGCATCCCCACGGAGAAAACGGTGAGCCGCTGGTCCTTCTCGTACTGGTCGAAAACACGCTTCAGCTCCGCGAAGAACCCGATATTCGCGATCTTGATCACGCCGGGGAGCATATCGTCATCCAGTCTTCTGGAGAGCACCTCGGTAAACGGCTCCAATGTCGCCGGGATCGCACCCGACTCCATGTCGGCGATCAACTTTTCCAGCTCGCCCATCAGCGCCGTCTCTTCGTGCAGCTCCTCGATGGTGACATAGCGGCCCGCTTCGGCACGCTCCGCACAGCAGAAGATGATCTCCTCACCGGTGGGGTCGAGGATGACGGTAAGGAGGTTCGGATCGGGCCCGAACAGCCCACGGTGCGGGTCGCCGAGATAGCGGCCGAAGATATGGGCGAGGAGACGATAATCAGCCGGGATCGGTGTCAGCGGTATCGTTCCCTTCAGCCGCTGTGGCGACAGCGACGCACCTTCGTCGTTCCCTTCACCTTCGCCCAGCTCGGCAAAGACATCGACGAGGCGGTACCATTCCTCTTTAACATTTTTTCGCGCCCATTCCACCAGCTCTTGCACATCGGTCCGGTGCACGGACTCCAGCACCCGTGAATCGGGGTGCGAGCGGTCGTACGGTGCGAGTGCGGTCGCGAAATCCTCGCGCGGCGGTTTGTAGCCGCTGACGATATTGAGAAGGTCGAGCAGCGGATGCCTCGTGGGCACGATATCGTGCTTGCGATAGAACTGAACGAGGTTCTTGGCGCCGGCGACCACATTGGGGTAGAGGTACTCGTAGAACTGGCGCGATTTGCGGTTGATCAGGACCCGATTGCTGGTCACATAATCGGCCAGCCCTTTTTCCAGCACCGGTCGACGGTCGCTGTCGAAAAGTTCGTTGGTGAAATTGGTCCAGTTCTCGATGGCATCACCGGCCAGCGGGACGATCGGGGTCGGGATCCGGAACCATGGCCGTGGTGTGCGGTCGTCGACGATGCGTCGCATGAGCGCGGCCATATCCGGGAACCGCATGGGGACATTATCGGCGATAATATACCGCTCGCCCGCATATTTGTCTGGGTCGGCGCGTAGCCGATGCGCCAGTACCACCGCGGCGCCCACCACATCGGAGGCGAAGACGACGCTGAGCATGATCGTGTCGGCGAAGTTCGCGAACGCAAACCCGTTGGCGATCAGTTTCATCGCCTGTCCCACACCGTAGTTGTTATAGGGCCCGATGATGCCGGTCGGTTCGAGGTAGCTGATGGAAAGGTCCTTCTCACGCCGGTAGCTCTCCACCTCGACATACCCGAGATATTTGGAGCGCTCATAATCGTTCAGCGCCTCCATCATCACCGGTGTGGTCTCGTCACAGGGCGCGCTGTGGCCGTTGTATATCGCGCCACTGCTCCAGAATATGGCCGAAGGGATGTCGAGTTCGTCGACCAGCTCGGCCATATTGCGCGCGCCGTCGATATTGACACGCTCGTAAAGCTCCCACGGGACATTCTTACTCACTTTGAACACCGCGGCGGTATGAAAGAGCGCGTCGATCCCGCCGCCGAGGAAGTGTTGGACCTCGTCGCTCTGTAGGAGTTCGCGCACACCCTTCTTATCCGTGATATCGCCCTGATAGAACCGATACCGGTCGCCGCCCACGGCGGGTGCGCCGAGGTCGAGGGTCGATCGTTTCGAGATATCGAGTCCCACCACCTTCATCCCGAGCCCGAGGAGGAGTTCTGCAAGAAGCGTTCCCACGGCGCCGTTGACGCCGGTGACCACCGCGCGTTTCATGACCGGTGTATCGCCGAGCTGGCGCCTGACATGGTCGATCAGTCGATCCATTCCCACCGTTGGCACATCGAAGCGCTTCGAGGGCGGCGAGGGGAAGAAACGGTGCCCTGAGACGATCTCACCGATGGTCTCGGAATCGACCACTTTCCCGCCGAACGCGGTGCGGAGCGCTTTTTGTAACATTTTCGCAACCGCCTCGCCCGAGAGCGGTGCGAGCATCGTCTCGAGCTGTGATCGGAGCATGGCAATATTATTTTCGAACATCATCCTCAACCTCCAGTGCATCATTCTACCGGATTTCGCATGCCGCGCATAAATGTGGGATATGAAATGGTTTTTGTATCAGCCTTCACACTAAGTATCATATTTGTCACTCGGTGGCACGCTGGACAGCGACCGTCCCTCATAGACACCGCGCGGCTCGCAGCACCGGCACCGACACCGACACCGACACCCCCGGCTGGTGCTATCCAGTACCCCTATTCCTCACGCCACGATGTGAACCGAAGATAGCGCTGCTCACCGTAGGTCTCCTTTCTGATCGTCTCGTAGAGATAGGAATGGCGCGAGAGGAGGAACCCGGTGATGGAACCGACGATGGCGGGTACCGCAAATTCGCCGCCGAAGATCTCGACGATGAGCACGATGGCCGCCACGGGAACGTTCAGTGTCGCCGCGAGGCATGCGCTCATCCCCACCACGATGAGCACGATGGAGAGATCGACCCCGATAAAGGTCTGGATGGCGCCCGAGAGTGTGATCCCGGTCATGGCGCCGAGCATGAGCGTGGGCGCAAAAAGTCCGCCGGAGCCGCCGGCACCAACGGTGAAGCCGGTGGCAAAAAGCTTCCCGATCAATATCACGAGCGCGGATGCGACCAGTATCTTCGAATCGATGCCATCTTGAATGACGCCGACCCCGATGCCGATGGTGTCGAAGACATAGCTCGGGTTGACGACGAAGAGTGCGATGAGGAGGAGGCCGGTCATCACCATGCCAAAGAGCGGTTCGAACTGGTCCTTCCCGTGTAGCCGCACGAAGACGCAGTGGATCCAGCGATAGAGCGTAACGAAGAAGAACGAGACGACGGTGGCGAGCACGGCGACGAGGATGAGCCAGGGGATCATCGTTGCATCGGTGACGAGCATCTTCATCTCCGGCGTGATATTGAAAAAGGGGCGATATTGGAGCGTTTCCAGCTTGAATATCGCCGGGATGAGCTGGATCGAGACATAGAACGCGGTCACCGACGAGATGAGAACATAGAAGAACCGCTTGTAGACGATATTGCTCACATAACAGACCTCGACGGCGAAGATCGCCGCGCCGAACGGGGCGTTGAGGATCGCTGAGATACCCGCCGCCATCCCGCAGAGCACGAAGGTCTTGAGCGTGTCCTCCTCCATGTGGAACCGTCGCCCGAACACCGATCCGAACGCACCGCCGATGAACCCCACGGGCCCGACGAGCCCACCGGAGCCGCCGGAGCCGACGGTAAAGAGCGTGGCGAGGAATTTCACCGGCCCGGCGCGACGTCGGAACCGGCCGTTGAGATCGTGGTAGGTACTGATCGTGTTCTCGAGCCCGCCGAACGCCGTCTCAGGCGCAAATTTATAGACGAGGAGCCCGGTGGCGAGCCCGCCGATGGAGAGCGGGATGAGGAGCCAGAACGGGCCGATCAGCGCGTTGAGCTGCCTCGGGTAGTACCTGATGACCCAGAAGAAACCCTCGATGCCGAGCCGAAGCAGGATGCTCAACGGCGCGACGACGAATCCGATCCCGATCGAGATACCGATCTGCTTGAGCTCGTTCTTCGATAGCACGACCGCATCACCACCGTTCATTAGAACCGCGATACCCAAAGGTCGGTAACGCATGGGGATGATGAATAGTTTTGGGTGCAATACCCCTATCGTCTCTCGTTCCCGATCTATCCGATCCAAGCATCAAGAAACGATGTGGGGTCGCACCGCGTGGTCCAACCTTGCGCGTCGATCATTAGAGAGCGGTGGCGCTACCACCGAGCGGTTGGCCGCGCTCACCGCTCATTATCGCCCATCACCGTCCGCCCGCTCGCGCGTCGCGCGTACCTGCCGCCCGGCATTTGGCGGCGATGAACTTGCCGGCACGAAGCAATGTGTCCACCGTCCCCGCATCGGACCAGAAACCGGTGACGAACTGCGCCTTCGCGCGTCCGCGCTCGATGAGGAGATTGTTGACATCGGTGATCTCGAGCTCGCCGCGGGACGAATAGCCCAGTTCGTGTTCCACGCGGTCGATCACCTCGAACACTGCGCTCGAATAGAGATAGAAGCCGGTAACGGCACGGTCCGATGAGGGATGCGACGGTTTCTCCTCGATGGCGACGATCGTCCCCGCCTCGTCCAGCGTCGCCACACCGAACCGTTCCGGGTCGGAGATCGACTTCAAGAATAAGTAGCAATCGTGGTCTGGATCCGCTTCGAACGCCTCCACTTCGGCCGCGAACGCTGTTTCGAAGATATTATCGCCGAGGATGACGGCGAGGTCGTCGGAGCACACGAAATCGCGTGCCATGGCGAGCGCTTCGGCGATCCCACCGGGTCGATCCTGACAGCGGTACGAGATCGAGATATCGAGGAACGACCCCGAACCGAGGAGGCGCAGGAAATCGCCGATATTCTCGCCGCCGACGATGATCAGTATCTCCGAGATCCCGGAGCAAATCAAGGTACGGAGCGGTTTGAATATCATCGGCTCGTCATAGACCGGAAGGAGATGCTTGTTCGTCACACGCGTGAGCGGGTCGAGCCGCGAACCGGTCCCACCGGCGAGGATCACACCTTTCATCGTTCATCTCTCCTATTTCGTTGGCGCCGTTACAGCGATCTTTTTCGCGCAGTGAACCATGAGATGAAGGAAATCGCGCCTAAATATCGAGCGCTCGTAGTTCGTCGACCGTAAACCCCATACCATATACCATATGCCACATACCATATACCTTATACCCTATACCCTATACCCTATACCCTATGCCCTATACCCTATACCCTATGCCCTATATTGCGCGGCGGGAACGGAATGTGTTCATAACTGCGATCTGGATCGAGGATACGGTCTATAAGGACCAATAGTCGGACTGGACATCGATCACCTTATCGAGCACGCTCTGGCCAAACAACGTCTGGTCCTCGACGCGGGTATAGCGCAACGACAGGTCGCGGCCGTTGATCAACGCCGCACTCCCGGTAATGACCTCCGCGAGGACCCGAACATCGTACCCGCCTTCGAGGAACACCGCGAGACATCCGTCGCAATATTCGTCGGAAAAATCGTAGAGACGCTCCATCAGCGAGAGATAGCCGGTCGATGAGAGCGTCAGCGATGCGAGCGGGTCGAGATAGTGTGCGTCGCCGCCGATGCTGACCAGCAGCATGTCGGGACCGTATTGCTCCAGCATGGGGAGGACGATCGTATCGAACGCGGCGAAGAACGAGCTGTCGCCCGTGCCCTGATGGAACGGGATGTCCACCGTATAGCCCTCGCCGTCGCCCCGTCCCACACTCGTGTAATAGCCGGTGCCGGGGAAGATGCCCCACTGGTGCGTGGAGATATAGAGGACATCGTCATCATCGTAGAATACCTCCTCCGTCCCGTTGCCGTGATGCACGTCGAAATCGACGATGGCGAGCCGTGAGAGCGAGGTGAGCAACTCGCGTGCGGCGATGGCGATATTGTTCATGAAACAGAACCCGCCGCTGTGGCCCGGTCCGGAATGATGCCCCGGTGGTCGCAGCAGCGCGAAGGTGGTCGAGCCGGACGAATATGCTTCCTTCGCGGCGAGGATGCCGCCTCCCGCCGCGAGGGATGCGATGTCGAATGTCTGCTCGCGGTTATAGGTATCCGGGTCGATCCAGCCGTCGCCGAAGCTCTCGAGCTTGTCGATATACGATGAATTATGCACCCGGAGGAGTTGGTCGCGGGTGGCGGGAGTCGGTTCGAGCACATCGTCGAAGAGTCCTTCCGATTCCAGCTGTGCGATGATGGCGCGGAGCCGTTCCGGGCTCTCCGGATGGCCGGGAGTTAGCATATGATCCAGATAGCGCTTTTGATAGACGATGCTCATGAGCTCACCAGTTGGTGATCGGTATCGCTGTATGTGCCCACAGGGGGCGTTACAATATTTAAAACCATTTCCGTTCCATATGGTCTTCAGCCACTGTTCCTCACTTGCACAGCCATGCGACGAACTTCTCTATCCCGGGGTGCGCCCGGAGCTTCTCGACGGTATCGAGGTCGTACTTCAGGGCATTGTTGTCGAACAGGCGATGGACCTGCTTATGGCACCGCGAGCAGAGCGCGGCGGTGGGTGCGTCCTCCCATCGATCGCGATACTTCTGTTTCGGGATGAGGTGATGGACGGTGGGCGCGCCGACCGGGAACCGACCCTCGTCGGAATAGAAGCGCCGCTGGCAGAGCGCGCATCGCTCTTCCTCGTCGGTAGCGGTATCAGTATCAGTATCAGTATCGGTATCGGTATCGGTATCGGTATCGTCCCACATGGTGCCATGCTCCTACGAGCCGTATCGACAAAGCGGTATGCCGTCATCGCACTTTTCCCGTCGCGCGCGAGCGGCCTATCGGTGTGTGGTCGCCTTTCGTGCCATCATCAGATGGTCGAGACGGTAATGGGATATCCAAACGCGTCGGAAAACGGTATCCGTCCAGTCGATGTTCGCAGCGATACACCACGCACGATTGGCGTTTACCGTCAGTCCATCCCCGCGAGCCCCTTCGCACCTCTCGTTGGATCGAAGGCGGGCCGCCTTTTCATCGATGACCACCTTGTAGTAGTTGATCTGTTCAATGATAAAGAGATCGATCGATCGATCTGATCAGTCCTCCACCGGCACCGTAATGGTCGCCTGCGGTACGACGATCACATTTGCCGACGCACCCAAATGCGCGAGCGCTGCATCCACCGCTTTTTGCAGCGTGGAAAACGGACGCAGTCCCGCCCGCTGTGCGACCTCGTCTGCCAACTCGGTCACCGACCACACCGCCGCTTCCGTTGCCAGCGCTGCGAGCCGGACCGCCTTATGGTACCCGACCTCATATCCCGCTCGCACCCGCGTTTCGAGTGCTGCCACATCGTGTGTCTCGGAGAGGAGCCGGAAGAATGCGGATGGACCCACGCCCTCGACGCACTGCGCGACGAGAATGATGATACCACCGTCGGCGAGCACCGCACGCGTATTCTCCAGCGCCTTCTGCGCTTGATAGAGCGTCCGGTC
>CAZSUE010000110.1:0-10273 GCA_964609045.1 uncultured archaeon
TCATGTTTTCGGTCTGCGCGGATGTGGGTTTTACCGACAAAATGAAAATACACCCACCGCCAACGGTTGTTTACCCCCTTCATGATGCTCGTTAGGAATGCAATTGTGTTCGATAATAAGGCATGTTTGAGCCCTCGGATTGAAAATGAGTTGGGTCGCATTAATTATTCTCCCGTATTCTGGCAGCATATCAACTTTATCGGGAAGTTCTTTATTGGCAAATCATTTCAGCTTAATCGTGAAAACCGGGTAAAATGGCAGCTGGTCGATACCGCTACCTTCAGGAGTGAGGAGCATATCCACATCGACCATATGCTCTCGGATGTATTGCAGCTCCTCCCTTATGATCCTCAATTCCCGCATCAGCTCCGACGATGGCATGAAGATCGGATAATGGAAATAGCATCATAGGAGATAGTAAACCCTCCCTTTTATGGTCCGATCCGCAATTATTCTCTGAAAGGTCGTGAAGACGGCGTCAAAAGAGGAGTTGTTACCGATCACGATCAGCGATACATCTGATCGGCCGATCGTCGTTTCCGCGTCCCGTAATGGCTGTATATCGATCTCGGACGATCGAAGGCTTGTGACCGATGCGCGGACTTATGTTGATGCATACACTTCGCCGGCTTTTTTAAACTCATTATCCCATCCCATCCCCTCCTCTCCCGAGATCTGTTCGAAATCGTTTCAAAGGTCAAATCCAGGATCGATGACTACTGCCCAATTCCCATCCCGGCCAGCGCGGGATACGCCGCATCCTGCTGAACCCCATCGCCAGCCCATCCCGCACAACGCCATCGCTCAGCCGATCCCCACCGTTGCACCATCGACCAGCCACCCCACCATAGACCATCGCCAGCGCTCCCGCCCCACGCGCAATAGACCTAGTATCGCTTTCCGCCAGATATTTTGCGAGTACGCGAGCAAAACGGGCGGCGCCGCGACCTACTTGCGTATATCGCCCGATGCTCCCCCGAAACGCATCAGCACCATCCGGATATGCGTCTCCCCGTCGTGGTCGGTCACCCGCCGGCTCTCCAACCGTGCTGCGAACGGCTCGCCCGCCTTCGGCTCCACGGTCACTTCGAGGAACTGTTCCCCACCCTCCTCCCAGACGCGTTTGATATGCCGGTAGAACAAGCTCCGCTCCTCGCTGGCGATATAGAATGCGAGCGGATGACGGATGCACTGCGCACGGTTCTTGCCCAGCATCTTTGCACCGGTGAGGTTCAGCCCGAGGACCACGCCGTGCTCGTCCAGGGTGAAGTGCCCCGCCGGCGCGTACTCGTAGAGGTCCGCATACCGCTCCAGCGCGTTTTGGAGCTGCCGCTGCGTGCGCTGCAGCTCCTCGTTCTGCATCTCCAACTCGATCTTGTGTGTCCGCAACTCCTCTTGCAACCGTTTCCATGCGTCGTTATCGCGCAGTATGCTGAGGAGATCGAGCGAGTCGGCCATGGTTTTAGCAGCGGCCGGTTCCCGTGCCCGGAGCGACACCGCCCCGCCCTCATCCTCGCCCTCGCCCTCGTCCTCCGCATCCTCGCCCGAGACCGGAAAGACGAGCGTGAAGACCGTGCAGCCTCCCTCCTCGCTCGCCACCGATATCTTCCCGCCGTGGGTCTCCACGAGGGTCTTGACCAGGGTCAGCCCGAGCCCGACCCCTTCCTCGCGCAGCGTGAAGAGCGGCTCGAATAGCCTCTCGAGATGACCGCCGGCGATGCCGCACCCCGCATCCTCCACGCGCACGGTGAGTTCGCCCTCTTCCGGATGGTCCAACTCGAAGGCGATGGTGAGACGCGGCTCGTCCGTTTCGGCCATGGCCTCCACGGCGTTCCGGACGAGGTTCGTGAAAATGATGGCGAGTTGCTCCGGGTCTCCCTCCATCATCGGCGCGCCGCCCTCCGTCACCGTCCGCACCGTGGTATCCTGCGGGAGTTCCACCCGTGTGAGGACACGTTGGACGACATCGCGAAGGTCCACAGCTTCGCGTATCGTTCGATCGCCGCGCGGTATGGAAAGGAGCGAGGTGATGATCCGGTCCGCCCGCGCCACCTCGTCCTCGATCACCGCGATCGAGTCCTTCACTTCTTTGGTCGCATCTATATCGTCCAGCGCGAGGCGGAGATAGTACGCCGCGTTCCCGATGGCGGCCAGCGGGTTGCGGAGGTCGTGGGCGATGCCGCCGGCGAGTGCGCCGATCAGCGCCAGTTTCTCGCGCTGCGCGAGCTGGAGGTTCGCGCGTTCGAGAGCGCGCTCACGCTCGGTCACATCCAGCTCCACACCGGTCAGCCCGCTCACGCCGTCCTCGACGCTATCACCGTTGCCGTTGCCGTCACCGTCACCATCGCCGCCATCACCGAAGATCGGCTCGAAGGCGACATCGAACGCGCGCGGACGCCCATCACCGTCGCCGCCGCCGCCGCTGTCGTCGAGGTCGAGGTCGAGGTCGGAAAAGACGCGCCCGCTCACACTGCGCCCCGTTTCGAGAACCTCCCGTTTCAGCGCCACCAGTTCCTCCACGCGCGACGGGTCGTACAGCTCGTCGTCGCGCTTGCCCAGCATCGCCACCGGCGGGTAATCGCCCTGCGGGTTATAGACCCAGGTGTAGCGGAGGTCGCGGTCCTGGGTGAAGACGGAGATGGGCGAGTTGTCGAGCACGAGCCGGAACCGTCGCTCGCTTTCGCGCAACGCGCGCTCGACTTCGACCCGCTGAGTCGTCTCCATGAGCGAGAGCACGAACCCGCGCACCGAACCGCCGCCATCGAGCACCGGCGCAAGCGTCCAGTTCCACCAGCTCATCCCGCGTCCGGGTTCGTGCGCGTACTCGAACGGCCTATCGTAGAGCGACACCGGCTCCCCCGTCGCTCGTACGCGCTCGAAGAGCCGTTCATTCTCGCGGTCGGGAAAAAGATCGAAATGGTTCTTCCCGCTCAACTCATCCTTTGTAAACCCGCTATTGCGCGCGTACGCCTCGTTCACATGCACGAAATTGAACTCCTCGTCGAGGTACGCGAGCATGGCGTCCGTATTCTCGAGGATACCCTCGATAACCTCGCGCTCACGCTTCAGCGCCGCGTCCGCACGCCTTCGGGCGGTGACATCCTCCACCACAACATTGACGCCGACCACCGCACCCGTCGGGTCTTTCAACGGGAACCACTGCTCGACCCAGTAGTGGCGCTCGCCGGGTTCGGCGGCGGTATCGCCTTCGAACTCGACATCGGTCACCGGCTCGCCGGTCCGAACAACGCGTTCGATGAGCCGCTCCGCCTTCGGCGCGAGCGACGGGACGACCTCGCGCATACGCTTCCCGATGTGCTGCTCCAGCGTTCGGCCGTTGATCTCAGCGAGGCGCTCGTTGATACGGATATAGCGCCCCTCGCCATCGAAGACGCAGAGTCCCACCGGCGCGGAATCGTAGATCGCGCGCAGCTCTTCCAACTGCGCCTGGAGCCGCTCTTCCGTGCGCTTGCGTGCAGTGATATCGGTGTTCAGCCCGATGAGGTGCGTCGGGACGCCGTTTTCGTCGCGGACGAGCCGCGCATCGCCAGCGAACCAGCGTACCTCGCCCTCCTCGCGCACCACCCGGAACGCTTCGGAGAAGGCGACATCGTCGGAGGCGAGGAGCCGATCGAGATGGGCACGCACCCGCGCACGATCGTCCGGGTGGATATAGCTGAAAAAGGTCTTCAAGCCCATCGGAGCCGAATCGGGATCGCGGCCGAGGAGACGGTAGAGCACCTCGTTCCAGAATACCTCCTCCGTTTCGAGATCGAGGTCCCAGAGCCCCGCCTCCGCCGCCTCGAGCGCGAACTTCATCCGCTCCCGACTCTCGACGAGCGCATCCTGCACCGCCTTCAATCGTACATAGGCGAGTTCGTCCTCGCCGACGATCACATCGATCTCGTGCGCACGCAGCGCGCCGAGCACCTCTTCTGCGGCCGGATCCTCTCTGAGTCTACGCACCGCGCTCACCACGCTCGGCACCGCCGCGGCCGGAGCCACGATGATGCGGGAGGCCCAATACATCGAGGAGCCGCCCCGTGTCGCTGAGGTTGCCGAAGATGCGTACCGTTTCCGACGCGGCCCCCGGCCGTACGCGCCGTTCGAGGATCAACGCCGGGGTCACGAAGATATTGTCTGTCAGCGCGCGCTGATAATCCTCGAACACATCCACCACCTCGATCTCGATCTCGATCTCGATATTGAATGTGAGCTCATCCTCATCCTCATTCTCAGACTTGATATCCAGATCGCTCTCGGTGCCATACTGGGCGCCACCGCAGTACTCCTCGACGAACTGCTCGAGGTTCCGGCGCGCAAGAGCGGAGTTGGGCTCCCTCCCCGCCACGAAGAGGGTGAGGCGCGAGATATGATCGGCGTTCGCATCGGTCATCCAGCAGCACCCCGCTCATCCTTCTTTTCGGTCGCGTCGGCTCCGCAGCCGGAAGCGCACCCGCCAGCATCATTATCCTCATCATCTCCATCGTCGACGGCGGCCAAGCGGATACCTTCATCGGTCATCACGAAGCGATGGTAGTGCGGCGAATGCGCCGCACCACGCGACTTGAGGACGATGAGTCGCCGCGCAAGAGCGCCGTGTGCCGCGGCATCGTCATCAACCTCGATCTCATAATAGCGCATGAGGATCACGGTGTCGATGAGCGAGGAGAGCCCGAGCCCGCTGATCGTCATACCATCCACCACGCCGCGCGTCTGGTTCGTCAACAAGACGGTGACGCCGCGCTTCCGGCATGCGTTGATCAACCGTACGATGAGATCGTACGCAATGGCGTCCGACGCCATGCGCCGACAGGCGCTGATCGCGTCGAGGACCAGATGTGCGGGGCGAAATGACTCGATCCTGTCGACGATGAAGATGAGGTGCTCTTCGGGGCCCATCGCCTCGGGCATCATCGCGCGCATCTCGAAAAGGCCCTCTTCCAGCGCGGGTGAGAGATCGATGCCGAGGCTCCTCATCCCCTTCACGAGCATCTCCTCGCTCTCCTCGAAGTTGATAGAGAGCACGCGCTCACCACGCGCGACGGCGGCGAGTGTGGCGGTAGATACCAACGCGGTCTTGCCGATGCCGCTGGGGCCGGAAACGAGTACGGTCGAACCGCGGTGATAGCCGCCTCCCAATATGGTGTCGAGTTGTTCGTGGCCGCTGGAGAGCGTTTCCGCCGGGACCGGTGCGGTAAATTGGGCCGATGAGATCGGGATGCATCGTATCCCGCCCTCTGTGATGATATACGGATACTCGTTCCGGCTATAATCGGACCCGCGGTACTTGACCACGCGCAGCCGTCTGGTGGAACGCTGGCCCAAGACACGCTGGTCGAGAACGAGTACACAGTCCACCATATATTCCATGAACCGGCACTGGCTCTGGTCGGGAGCGAGGTCGCGTCCGTCTTCGAGCGGGTTGGCGCCCTTGAAGGTAAGGAGGGCGGTCAGATCCTGTTCGAGCAGCCAATCGTTGAGCGCGTAGAGCTCGTTGCGTCGCCGACGGTTGTCGGAGAAGAGCTGGATCAGTCGATCGAGCGAATCGACAACGATACAACTGGCGCCCATCGCCCGTGCTTTCCCGTCGATGATGGCGAAAAACGCGTCGAGCCCGAACTCGCCGTCGATAACTGTACGCGGATCGAGCTGTGCGTCGATGATCTCGAGATGCCCGTCCGCCTCCAGCGCCGCGAGGTCCCACCCGAGCGCGCGCGCGTTCACCCGCACTGCCTCCGCACGCTCCTCGAACAGCACGAAAATACCGGGATGACCGTCCCGCGCGGCGTGGTAGAGGAACTCGACGCCGAGCACCGTTTTCCCCGTTCCCGGCCCGCCCACCACCAGCGTGGTCCGCCCTTTGGGAACGCCGCCGTGGAGTATTTCGTCGAGCCCGGCGATACCACTGCTCATCTTGGTAATCGGCAGAGGGCGGATTCGGGATGCGTCGGCATCGTGGACATCCTTCGACGCCATCACCGCTCACCGCCCCTCCGCCACTGCTCCACGGTGAGGTGGCGCCTCGATCTTCTCCAATACCCGATCCATGTCCATGGGTTTGTAGATGACATCCGCAGCGCCTCCGGCGAGCGCCTCCGCCACCTTGTCGTGGAGCGCATAGGCGGTCATCATAATGATCCGTGCATCCGGTAAGAGGCGCTTGAGATGGCGAAAGACCTCGACGCCGTCCATGCCAGGGAGGCGTATGTCGAGGAATACCGTGGAGAATTGGTCCGTTTTGGCCCGGGCCAGTGCCTCGGTTCCGTCGCTCGCCACCGAGACATCGTATCCCTGGTGCGTCAGCACCAACTTCATCGTCTTGCAGAGGTTCGTATTATCGTCGACGATCAGGATCTGTTCACTTTCCATTTCGCTTCTGCCCCCAATGTCTGTTCGCAACCCGCTCCGAGCACCAGTATCCCGATCGAGCTCGACGGTGCCATGGCGTTCACGCAGCGTGTTCACCTCCATCGCCGATAGGGGTCGCGCCGCTATCCTTTTCGCCCCCGGCCAGCGGCAGTTTGACGGTCAACCTCGACCCGCCCGCAGGGTCGTTGGTGGTATGGACCGTCCCTCCGTGTCGTTCCACGATGGCGCGCGCCGATGCGAGCTGCAGCGCGGTGAGCGAGCCGTCGGCGAGATCGTGGTTCAACGGCGCAAAGAGCTGCGTCAGCGACACCTTGCCCACCTCGCCCGCCTCGCCCGCCTCGCCCGCCTCACCTGCCTCACCTGCCTCACCCGCTTTGCAAAAGGCCACGAGCGAGTCGTTAGCAACGACGCCGATCTCGCCGCAATCTCCCGCGTCCTTCGTATAGACGCGGAGGTGGTGCCCTGCAGCCGCATCGCTATCGACACCGTCGTCCGTATCTTTCATCTCAACGCACGACGCTACCAGTGCGCCGCAGTTGCGGACGATATTGTGGAGCGCCACCTCCACCGCTTCGCGGTTCACCGCCACCTCTGGCGGCTCCGGGTCAAGCTCGGTGGTGACATCCACACCGTCGGGGAGGATCGTTCCGAGGTCCAGTTCCTCCACCAAAATATTGAGGTCCACCGTGGCGAGGCACTCCGGTGCCACCTTCCGCGGGCTGAACCCGAGCAGGCTTTTCACCAGCCAGATCGAGTTCTCAACCTCCTCGCGGAGGATGTCGAGGCTCTCGCGCACCATCTCGTCGGCGTCATCTCCCGCGACGAGGTCCAATAGATAGGTCGCGTTCCTCATGGCGCCCAGCGGGTTATAGAGCTCGTGCGCCACATCCTCCGCCACATGACCCATGGCCGCCAGTTTCTCATGCCGCATCAATTTCTCCTGCGCGCGTTTCCATTCGGTGATATCCTCCACCAGCCCCTGGACGCCAACCACCGCTCCCTCCTCCTCGCCCCTCACCGGCGTGAGATGGAGTTGTGCGACGAGCTCCTCGCCCCACTTGCTCCTATACGAGACCTCGAGCTCCGTATCCGCTCCCGTCTCGATACATTCCTCGATGGCGCAAGAGACGCTGGCCTCGACCAGCGGCTCGAAGGTGAGGAGGTTGATCGCTTTCGTCGCCGACGCCGACGGCGACCCGAGGACCTCCACCAATCGTGGGTTGGCGATCTCGATGTTTCCCGCGGTATCGGCGAGGAACACGCCGATGGGAGCGTTCTCCGAAAGGAGCCGATACCTCCGCTCGCTCTCCACCAATTTCCGCTCCCAGCGCTTGCGCTCACTAATATCGCGTTCGATGGTCGCAACAGCATACACCTCGCCCTCCTCGTCGAAAAGCGGCGAGCCGTTGAGCGATATGTCGACGATGTCGCCACCTTTCTTCACGCGTTTCGTTTCGCGCGCGAGAACGCGCTCGCCCCTGCCGAGCTGTGCCAAGATCGAGGCGAGGTCGTCGCGAGTGCCGTCAGCGACGATACGTGAGATATTTGCGCCCACGACCTCATCCTCGCCATAGCCGTAGATATGTTCGGCACCCTTGTTCCATTCCAAGATGGCTCCGTCGAGCGAGTGTATGATAACGGCGTCGGAGGAGCCCTCCACCACCGCCGCCAGTCGCTGCATGCTCTCGTGCGCGCGCTTACGGTCGGTGACATCTTGCAGCCCGACCAGCACCATCTTCGATTGCCCATCCTGGTGGTACATCGCCCGCGCGTTCAAAATAAAGATGCGCTCACCCATATTCTCCGAACGGTAACGGATCTCGTAGTCGTCGATCGTTTCCCCCTCGGGAATGATCCGTGACAGTCGTTGTTCCAGATCGCCGTCCGCCAGATCACTGTCGAGGAGGGAGAGGAACGCCTTCTCCTCCACCTCCTCGGGAACGAGATTGAAGGTAATAGAGAAGTTCGTGGTGGTGGATACGACACGGAGGTCTTCGTCGAGCACGACGAGGGGTTCGTGGATCGTCTCGACGATGCTCTCGGTATACTCGCGCGCTTTTGCGCGCTCGCGCTCCGTGCGTTTGCGCGAGGTAATATCGCGGATGATCATCGCATAACCGAGCAACTCCTCGCTCTCGTCCTTAAGGGTATCGAGGGTGAGCGAGAGGTCGACCCTCCCGCCGTCCTTCCGCATGCCGCAAGTCTCGAACGCGACGATCTCCTCACCCCGACGTACACTTTCTAAGAGCCTGGACTGGAGCGTCTCGTCCGTAAAGAGCTGGATGCACCTCCCCTCCACCTCCTCTTCATTATAGCCGAAGACATCTTCCGCCGTGCGGTTCCAAAAGTAGATCTCTCCCTCCTCGTCGAGCACCACCAGCGCGTCGCTCGATTGCTCCATCACCGACTGGAAGAAGCGCGGCGATTTCGCGATGCTCTTGAGCTCGAGCGTGTGCCGGAACTTCCGTGCAATATCCTCGAACACCGCGAAGTTCGCCTCCATGGCGCCGGACAAGAAATAGACCTCGCCGTACCCGCCGGTGCGCGATGGGCGTACCAGCTCGTTCTCGAGGAGTCTTGTAATATGATGTTTGATGGTGCGATAGTTGAGCCCGAGCCGTTTCGCCATCTGGTTGAGGTTGTATGGTCGCTTCTTCAGTAGCTCGAGGATGCGGATGCGATTCTCGCCGCCTTGCTGGCCGAGGATGAGGTAGGAGAGTTTCTGGCGAATAGTTGTTTCCGACGATGTGGAGAGGTGGTCTTGATTCATTGGATCTCTCTCGATAGGATATGATACTACTCAATATGCCACGACAAAAGGCTCATTCCAGGCAGAGCACCTAGCTAATACATTTTTTGGCGAAAGCATATATACTCGACCCTTTGAATGGAATGAGCCAAAATAGGGGAGTTTGGTGGTTCTATAAAACTAGCATGGTATTCTATACTTATACTCTCTTGTAAATATGGTCCGATGAGCCTCTATAGATCGTGTTCTCTTAACTAACTTATAATTGTTTGAGATTCTACCCAATGGACCCCTACCACCATCGACATATTTAATTTTATTTTATTTGTGATTGCTTTCGCAATCGTCTCGCGGGCTGGAGACCACGCCGGTGAGAGGACCTATCCACTGCTCCAGCAGATGCAAAGTGGTACCGTGGCAACGCTGATCGCAACGATGTTCTCGTCTGTCATCCTCACGATCGCTGAAGCGCGAGGATGGTAAAAGAAAAACTATGCCCTTCCGTCCATATCGTTATCTAACGATAAATCCTGTCGCGTTAGTTAAGTCACTCTATGGACTTCATAGGCAGGCCCAGCGTGGCGTCTCGGCTTGTGCTCACCACGCACGATCAACGAATCAGCCGACTGAGCGCACGGCTGACGATGATGCTGATCACCAGCGACCCGACCAGTGAGACCATGAAATAGGATCGGCCGAACACCGCCGCAACGCCGGTGGCGGGAAGGACGAACCAAAAGATCGCGATAATGACCGCGAAGGTAAGCGCGAGGATGAGGACCCGTCTCGCTCGGGACTTCATACCGTTTCCAGCGCTTCGATACTATTTATACTCTCAGCCCCGTTCGGCGCCCCGCGCCCGGTGTGCACAGCCCATCCATCTCGTCCCCCTTCCTTCTCCTCTCCGCACGCTTTGATCGCTTTCCTCGGGGGTCGGTGTCGGGTGCGATGGTTTTATTATGCAGCTTCGTATCGTTCCCCGAGATGGTCCGGTACGATGCGGCGGCGGCGTTCTAGATCGAACACCCGCTCTCATATTCATGCCCCGCACTCCACCGCATTCCACCGCGTCCCACCGCATCTCATAGACAACCATCGCCAAACGGTCAAGGACGAACGACCATGAACCACAGTGGAGCGGGGCGGCCCCAT
>CAZSUE010000111.1:0-10214 GCA_964609045.1 uncultured archaeon
TGCGGTGTGCGGTTAGCGGGGAGCGGGGTGCGGTGTGCGGTTAGCGGGGAGCGGGGTGCGGTTAGCGGGGAGCGGTTAGCGGTTAGCGGGGTGCGGCGGACGATTGGTGGTTTGGGCCCATTCCGTTCCCTTTGTTTTTTCCTTATGCCTTACTTGAACAATAGATCCTTCACATACCTCACGAATAGGAGTTTTTGTTTCATGGCATTTGCGAATGCGAGGCGCACGGCACCCTCGCGTCCTCCCCATTGGATCGAATATGCTGGCCGTTCTCCGCTGAGGAGTGGTGGCATCTTTCCTTTTTGAGGCTGACCGACAACCCATTTCGTATCGGGGGCGCGAAGTTCTAATACTTGGCCTTTTCGAGCAAAATATAAATATAGGTTTGGCCGCGCGCTTGTTCTCGGTCAGCCACTTTTCTCTTTTCGCGTTTCCTTTTTCTCTCTCTCTTACTGCTTCTCTCTCTTACTGCTCCGCGGGGCTTTTCCAGCATCCCATTTTCCGCCACCCCTGTCCTCCCCGCCTCGTCCATTATTTCCGTCCCACATCATTCCCCTCTTGCGTTTTTTCATAACTGGCCATGCCGTGGGACTGGCGACTCATGAGACCGTAAAACCTATATCTCCCTGGAATATACATTAGGATTTGCACGCCAGGGACCGCATGGGATCGCCATTCTCGGCGTCGATGCTTCGGCATCGCAGAGTGACGTCCCATACGAACGAGATCGGGTCGGTCCATGGTATTGGACCCGACCATTCCAAAGATACGGAGATATTTTCATGGTATTGAATCGCTCCTCGATCACAATTCTTGCCCTCGCCATCGTCTCGCTGCTTTTCATACCCTCGATCCTTATGCTCGCGCCCGCTACCACCACCGCTACTGGGTACGAGTCGGATCATGACCGCTCGGCCGCGGTGGGTACAGCGGGCGACGGAACTGACGCGAGCGTTCCCGCGACCACTGAGACTGAGACCAAAGAAACGCGATCGGCTGCTTCTGCGGGTGACACAGAGGACGATGTTGCCTCGACCCGCGCGGCGGAGATGGATCTCTATAAGTACTATCTCCGGTCCGACATGGCGTCGAACCCCACCACTTACAGCCTCGGCTTCCTCTCCCGCATCCAGGAACCGGGGGAACCGCTGGACTCCACCAGGGACAACGCACTGATCAATCTCTCCTACGACTCGCCCCAGAACGCCATCGTATTCTACTATCCGCAGTTGAACACCACCTCCGTACCACTCACCGCCGAATATAACAGCTCGCGGACGCCGGAACTCTCTTTAGTGATCAACTCACGCGAAGGGGTGGACAAGATCCTGAATTTCGAGATGCGGTTCGACGAGGACGGCGACCTCACAACCGACGCCATCGCGCAGTTCGACACCTACGAAACGGCGGAGACCTGGCAGGAGGAGGAGATCAACCTCGTCTCCACTGGCTGGGCCGATATGAACGGCGACACGATACCGGACCCGCCGGGCGATTTTACCGACGGTCGACTCGAACTCGCCGTCTGGCGGACCGACAATGTCTCCTCGGGGTCACAGTACAACACCACGCTCCAGATCTACTGTGGCTTCCATAACAAGACCTCGTACATCGAGCTCCCGTATGCGCATCCGGAGCTCATCCCGGTAGCGATCATCGGCCCCGACGAGGACGACGACGGCTGGCTCGACACGCCCAACGGGCGCTGGGAATATGAGAATACGGCGGTGAGCTTCGACGCGTCCAATAGCTTCGACCCGGACAACCAGCAGCTTTCCTACCGATGGTTCTGGGGCGATGGAACGCCCGCGTCGCAATGGTCGAACTCGCCCACCACCACGCACCGCTTCCACCTCGGCCAGGTCAACCAGACGAATTATACCGTACGGCTCCAGATCAGGGACACGGATAACAACTACGCCGAGGACACGATCCAGATCCAGATCAGGAAACAGGCGAACCAGCCGCCGACAGCGAGGATACGCTCTGCGCAGCCGAACCCCTGTATTATCGGCCAGACCGTCTCGTTCACCGCTACGGCAACGGATCCGGACCCGGAGAAATCGCCCGGCGACGAACTCTTTCAGTGGGACTTCGGCGACGGGACGGCGCTCACCGAGCGTCTCACCGAGGCGGACGGCGGCGGCGCCGTCGAGCATACCTATTCCGATAGGGGCAACTATACCGTGACCTTGAAGGTCTGGGACAACGACCCGAATGTCTGGGACACGCGGACGGTGACGAAGACGGTGATCGTTCGTGTGCGTGAGAACGAGGCACCGGTGGCGGTGGCGAAGGTGAAGGCTGCCGGCGGCACGCTGGCGGACAATGTCACCGTCGGCATCGGCCAGAATTTCACACTGGACGGGAGCGGCTCCAACGACCCGGACTCGCTCCCCACCGGCCAACTTCTCTACAAATGGTCGCTGGGAACCATGCCGATCTCCGACCCCACGCCCATCGACCACGACGGTGACGGCGACGCCACCAACGAGGAGAACTACGACGGCGACGGATGGATAACCACGCCGGAGCTGTCGCATGCGTTCGATTCGCTGGGGTCCGACAATTTCTATGTGATCACGCTCACCGTCAAGGACGGGAAGGATTCGTCCACCGACGATGTGACCGTCTCTATCAATCTCGGTCCCGAAGCGGTACTGGCCAGTCCGGCCACCGGCATCGAGAGCGGCGAGCGGGTCACGCTCTCTGCCAGTTCGAGCACCGATCCCAATGTCGGCGATACGCTCACCTATGAATGGGACTTCGGCGATGGCGAGACGGAGACCGGTGTGGAACTAAAAACGCTCGAGCATACCTATACCTACGATTTCACCGGCATACCGGATCGCGCCCATACCTTCGAGATCACCGTTACCGTCACCGATCCATACGGGCTCTCCTCGTCCGATACGAAGACGATCACCATCCGGAAACCGAACGAGCCGCCAGAGGCGCAGGCGACCATGCGCCCGGCTGAAGGGAAGGTCCTCACGACCGAAGCGATCACCTTCGACGGCTCGTTCAGCAGCGACCCCGAGGGGAGCGACCTCGTCTACAGCTGGGATCTCAACGCCGAGGACGACGCGAACGGCGATGGTGTCCCATATAACGACCCGGACGCCAGCGGCGAGGTCGTGAACCATACCTATGCCGATGACGGGCTTTATATCGTGGTCCTTACCGTGACCGATAACGAGGGCGCCACCGCGCGGCTCACCGGCACCGAACGGCTCGAGGTCGAGGTGATGAACCGCAAACCGCACGCCGATGCCGGCCCCGACATCAATGCGACCGCGAAGGACGGGAAGCGGGCGAATATCACGCTCTCGGCGCGCGAATCGTACGATGTCGACGGTAATATCTCGAAATACGAATGGGATTTCGACGGTGACGGCGTGACCGACTCCGCGCTGATGGAGCCGGACCATACCTTTCCGGTGGGCGAGCATATCGTCACACTCTGGGTCCAGGACGACGACGGCGCACGCAGTGTGGGTACGGTCAATGTGACCGTGAACAAGCCGCCGGAAGAGGAAGAAGAATCACCGGGCTTCTCCAGTGCACTCGTTGCCCTCGCGTTCGGTGTGGTGGCCGCAGTGGCCATACTGGGCCGAAAGCGCCATCGCTAAAGCGACGGATCAGTATCACCGCTAAGAGACGCCCCACATCCCGTTTTATGGCGCCGACGAATGTGCCATATGGAGAGTGTTCTCACCGGCGGTTCGAGGAGACGGTTGAAAAAGTTATTTATTCTCCGAATTTTATTCTGCAAGCACGAATGGATCGTTACATTCCGGGGATACGGTACCTCGGTCGCATCGAACCGCCGGCGTGCAAGTGGCCGCTCCATTCATATCCATAACACGGCCTCAACCACCTGCGGTCTATGATAACGAGCGTTCATCCGTCGCTTCCAGACCCATATATCGACCGTCGTTGCGGGCAGGGACGACCTCACCTCGCGTTCTTCCCAACGACGATGTGACACATCACTCTACCATGACTTGATTTCAGATCAAGAGGTTTATTATGCCTCGCCGGTCAACCAACGCGGGTTACCGCCCGGATAGCTATTCGAACGCGTACGAGGAACCGTACCAGCAGGGCGGGGACCGACCGGAGTTTCGGTACCGACGTCTCTTCGAGCGCGAGCGGGTGCGACGCCAGGACGCAGAACGGCGCAGACGCGAAGCGGAACTGCGTCGACGCGAGGAAGAGCTCCGCCGTCGTGAGGAGGAGTTCGAACGGAAGCACGAAGAACAGCTCCGGCGCGAACTCGAGGACCAACTGGCCGAGTTCGGATACGATTATTTGCCACCGGATCGGTATTATTCCTACCCTCCCGCCGCCTCCGGGCCACCCTCTCCTAATGAGCGCTATCCTCACCAGAGGCCGGCACCCGCCGCACCACCTCCACGGGGCGAGGAGCAGGGCCAACACAATGGATGGGAGATGTATCCGCCGCCGGCTACGCCGAGAGGGGAGGGGCCGTATCCATCGTATGAGAATGGGCCAGCGGCGAGCCGAGAATATCGTGCCGCCACGCACCGTGCGCCCTCGCCCGCCAACGATTGGGACAACGGCGGAGCACGATACGGTCAAGCGTCGAAAAGCGGCTACTACCCGGAATCGGCGCGGACGCAGCCCCGCTCAAGCGGTGTGGAGGCGGCTGCGGGTGAGCGGCTGAAACAGCGGGAGATGGCGGAAGAGATCGAGGCAAAACGCCGCCGGCTGGAACTGCTCCATCAGCGGGAAAGCGAGTTGCGGGAGCGTATCGAACAGGAGCGGCGCACGCAAGAGGAGCTGTTGCGAAAAAGGGACGAGGAGGGTGAGCGAAAGCGCGTCATCGAGGCCGAATATGAGCGTAAACTGCAAACCCTCGAACGACTGCGGCAGCAGCTCTTCAATAAGCAGATGCAGAGCAGTTTCGCTGCTTCGGGCACTGAGGCGCGCGAGCAGGAACGCGACATCGCCCACACGCTCGAGGAGGTCCGACGGCGCGAGGAGGAACTCGACGAGCTCAAAGCGGCGAAGTTCTTTCAGGAGCGGAAGGAATCCAAGAGCGCGGAAAGGGGAGGCGATGCCGACCGTGACGAACTGGAAGCGAAACGTCGCGAGCTCGCTCGACGACGTGAGCGGCTGAAACAGCGCGAACGCGAGCTGGCGGAGCAGCGTCAGGCATCGAAGGCCGAGTGGTCCACACGACATGAGGCACATGAAGGGGAGCTGTTGCGCAAACGCGAAGAACTGCGCGAAAAACAGCGACAGCTCCAGCAACGGCGCGAATCAGAGGAACGACGCATTGCCGAACTACGACGCAAGATCGATCAGCAGAAGTACGGTGATCGGGGCATTCCAGACGCGACAACTCCCGAGGCGTCCAGCTCAGGTGCGGCGACGAGATCGGGCTCCGTATCGGGCTCCGCATCGCGATCAGCAACCGCACCGGCACCACCGTCGCGGTCTATTCGCGGTGCCTCGGCGTCTCCCTCGTCTCCTTCTCCTTCTCCTTCGTCTGCGTCTCCTTCTGCGTCTGGGTCGACGGCGACCAGCCGTCCGAAACGCCATGGCTCCTACGCGCAACGTTATTCGTCGACGCCACAACCGACATCGGAGACACGCTCACCCTCACGCTCACCCTCACATTCACAACCACAACCACAACCACATATAGAGGAGGAGGGACGGTCGTCCACCCGTGAGCGTGGCGCTTCGTATCGGTCCCGGCGCGAACGTGCGGCCAAGAGCCAAGACGAGGAGGAGCCGGAGGAGGAACGCGAACTCCCGCGACGGGCACGCCGCCGTCGCGAGCGGCAAAGCCGTTCACCGCGCTCGCGCCGCGGTGGCGGTGTGTTCGAGAAGCTACTCGCAGAAAATATCGCGCTCCAGAAGAACGCGGATGAAGATTGAGAACGAAGACGGGTGCCGTCCTGACATACCATCTATCGAGGCGGTGGACAGCGCTCGACGCGTGATGATGAAAACCACAGAGCACGGGAGAGGGTGACCATCGTAACCAAGACGGTGCCAACAGGACAGATCAACGCTGCGATCCGTTCGCGGCGCAAGAAGACGAATGGGCTGCGGCTCGTCGACCTCAAGGGCCAGCATGCGGTGGCCGTGGGTTTGAGCGGCGAGGTGACGGTCCAGGTCGAGGGCGACGCGGGCGATCTCTTTGGCGCACTCAACGACGGTCCCGTCTTGGTCATCGAGGGCACGGTCGGGCGTTGGGCGGGCTCCACCATGGTCGACGGCGGCCTTATCATCCACGGCAATGCCGGCAGTGGCGTCGGTGCGTATATGTCCGGCGGGGTGATCATCGTCCACGGCGATGTGGCTGCGGAGGCGGCGGTGATGAACCAGGGGGGGACGGTGATCGTCGACGGCGATTGCGGCCCCGGGGCGGGGCGCGGCATGTACCGCGGCGACCTTATCATTACCGGCTCGGCGGAGGAGGCGCTCGGGGACGGGCTGACCGGTGGCTCCATCTATCTCGGCGGTGTGACGAAGCAGCTCTCCAAGCGGCTGCGCGAGGTCCCGTTGAAGAGGCACCATCGCACCAAGCTCTCTACTTATTTCGATCATTATTCTCTCGACGCGGATGTGGAGGAGTTCAAACGCTTTATAAACCGCGGCTGAGATCGCCGCGCAACGGCGGTGAGCAGCTGTGACCGACCCGAACGCAGCACCGATTCAGCAGGAATGTGCGCATGAGAATGATCGTCGGGGTATGCGTGAGCGTGAGCGCGAGCGCTCCATCCGTCTTGCGAGTTGCTTGCGGTATCTCGATGAGCTGGTGATCGGCGCTGAGGATGAGTGCGACCCGCTGGCGCGAGGGGAGCGTGCGCATCGCGCATCGCTCGCAATGATGAACGCGCCATTGGGGCTGCGCCGGCCGCTGGGCGTCCCATACCAGCCGGATGTGGCGGTGCGATTGGGCGACGAGGTGAAATACCCGTTGGAGCTCGAGGTCCCCATCATGCTCGGGTCCGCGCCGTGGCAGTACACCAGTGCGCACGCTCGCGAGGTACTGATCCGGCTTTCCGGCCGAACGCGGCTGCCCGTGCAGCTCTGGGCGCCGATCCTTCCGCGCGAAACCGCGCTCATCGAGGAGTGTGGTGCGACGGTGATCGCGCTCTGGGACGCGGGGCGGTTCGGCGTGACGCCGGAGTATTTGCAGGGGGCGGTGGCGGTGGAATGCTCACTTCTCGATCATTATGCGCCCACCGCCGCCTATTTCCCACCAGAGGTCGCCCGCGCCCTCCATCTTGCACCGCGTCATCCGATCCATTGTCCCGCTGCGCCCATGGATTGCGTCTCTTGCGACGATCTTGCCCGGACGATCACACTGCTGGGTGAGGTCACCGCACATCAACTTCCGATCCTCCTCACGCTCCCGGGGGCGTCGTTCGAGCGGCTGCTGGCACCCCTGGCGAGCGGCGCGGTGGCGCCGGACGGTGTGATCATCGATTGTGAAGGGCCGAACTGGTTGCCCGGCGCGGAATGGACCGCGCGCTCAGCGGTGGCGGTGCTCGATGTGCTCCAAATACGCTCGCTGGAACCCGACGGTGCCGCGCTGGCGACGATGCCGTTCTTCATCATCGCCCCCATCGGGACCGGCGCGGGGCTGCTCAAGCTCCTGGCGATGGGTGCGGCGGGGGTCACGCTCCGCGAGTCGCTCGTCCATATGATCGCCGCAGGTGAGGCGGAGGGGCTAGGTGTGGAGGATGTGGTGGAGCGCTGCGTAACGATGCTTCGGTCGATGGTGGGCGAGTTGGTCCACATCATGGCGCATCACGGTTGGGAGGAGCTTGGGGCGCTGTCACGTGCCATATTACGTGCGGCGAGCTACGACGCGGCGGCGGTGACCGGGTTGCCGTTGGTCGGGTACGGTCGGCCGCTGCCGATGTGGCAGCATTAACGGAAGGAAGCCATCGAGCCATTTTCTCCTCGCCGCTCTCATAGCCATTAGAGAGTGGTCTATCGCTCTTCACATTGCTTGGGTGTGGCATCCGACCCGCCAGTCGCGTGAACGGTCCGCGCTTTTTATCCAATTTTGTTCCTATGCTATTACTATCAGCTCCCCTCTAAACACCGTTAACAAACCTTTTATAGCAAGATAGAAATATGCGGCCGAAGGATTGTGGGTTGAGCCCTTTCCAATCCACTTTTCTCGTTCTCATAGTCATAGTCATAGTCATAATGTGGGGAGTACCGATGCAACAATATCATGTGAGTGAAGATAAGTTATGGTTCACGAAGGAAGCCGGCTGGCCGGAATATGTCCCGAAGAATTACGATTTCCCCAATATCACCGTCGGGAAGATGCTCGATAATGTGGTGAAGAAGCATCTGAACAACCGTGCCGTATGGTTCATCGATACCTGGATGACCTATCGTGAGCTAGCTGCGAATGTGGATGCGTTCGCCACCGCGCTTCATAATCTAGGGGTACGCAAGGGCGATTGTGTTGCGTTCCTCCTTCCGAACAGCTTCCAGTATGTCATCGCGTACTATGCGGTCATGAAGCTGGGCGCCATCGTCTCCGGGTGTAACCCGACCTATAAACCGATGGAGATCCTCCATCAGTTCAAAACGATCGGTGCGAAGGCGCTGATCACGCTCGATGCGCTCTATGAGCCCATCGTGAAACCGATCATCGACGAGACCGATATCGAGATCATCATCGGCACCAATGTGGTCGACCTCGCCGATCTCTCGCCCATTAAAAAATTCTTGGGCAAGAAATTGAAGGACAAGGAGACGGGCGACAAGATGATCCCGAGCGGCAAGCTGCCGAAGAAGGCGCTGAAGTTCAAGAAATTATTGAAGACGAAGCCGAATGTCCCGTCGGTGAAGATCGCGCCGCAAAAGGACCCCGCCACCTACATTATGACCGGGGGCACGACCGGTGTGCCGAAAGCGGCGATCCTCACGCATTCCAATATCGTCTCGAATGCGATCCAGTGCAAGCTCTGGCTGCCGGAGGAGGTCCAAGACGGGGCATGCAATGTGGGTGTGCTCCCGCTGTTCCATTCGTTCGCGATGACCGCGGTGATGAACGCGTCGATCGCATCGGGGATGTGGATGATGCTCTTTCCAAGACCGCCGAAGACGCCGGAACTGCTCGACCATTTCGAGCGGCTCATCAACGAGGACGAGGGCGCGTTCTATTGCGGTGCTGAGATCCTCTTCAAGCGGCTTGCGGATTATCCCGATATTCATAAATTCGATCTTGCGGGCAAGTTGACCTGTTGTATCAGCGGCGCGGGGCCGCTCCATCGGCCGGTGCAGGAGAAGTTCGAGAAGCTGACGAAGGCGCGGCTCGTAGAAGGGTACGGATTGACCGAAGCGACGCCCGTGGTATCTTGTAACCCGTTCTTCGGTGAACGCGTCATCGGCACCATCGGCCTCCCGTTCCCGGGGACGACGTGGCGCATCGTCGATCTGAAGAACCCGAAAAAGGATCTCGGTCATGCGAAGGGGGCGAACCCGAGTGAGGACGAGGTCAAGGCGCTCACCGGCGAGATCGCGGTGCATGGGCCGCAGGTGATGAAAGGGTATCTCAACCAGCCGAAGGAGACGAAGGAGACGCTCGTGAAGCTCGATAAAAATATCTGGCTCCTCACCGGTGATATCGGGTATATGGATCATTGCGGTCGGATCATCATCCTCGATCGCAAGAAGCAGTTGATCAAGTATAAGGGGTATAGCGTGTTCCCCAAGGAGATCGAGGAGCTGGTAGGGGGCCACCCGGCGGTGGACGAGGTCGCGGCGGCGGGCCTCCCGCACGAGGAGTACGGCGAGGCGATCAAGGTCTGGGTAGTGCTCGACAAGGCGCATAAAGGGAAGCTCACCACCGAGGAGCTGAAGCAGTGGTGCAAGGAGAACCTCACGCACTACAAGGTGCCGTCTTATATCGAGTTCCGCGAGGATGTACCCAAGAGCTTGGTGGGCAAGGTCCAGCGCCGACAACTGCAAGAGGCGGATCCGCTCTATAAGAAAGCGATGAAGAAATAAGCGGTTTGCGGTTAGCGGTGTGCGGGGTGCGGTGTGCGGTTAGCGGTATGCGGTGTGCGGTGTGCGGTGTGCGGTTAGCGGTGTGCGGTGTGCGGGGAGCGGTTAGCGGTGTGCGGTGTGCGGGGAGCGGTTAGCGGTGTGCGGGGAGCGGGGAGCGGTTAGCGGTGTGCGGGGAGCGGTGTGCGGTGTGC
>CAZSUE010000112.1:0-10210 GCA_964609045.1 uncultured archaeon
GGCTTGCATATCGCGTTCTCGCTCAACAGCACAGCCAGCGCCGTTGCGACCAACTGTACCTTCGCCATGGACGAGGTCGACTGCGCGGCGTCGTCGCAGCTGTTCATCGAGAACTATCTCACTCTCGCAGTGACGAACCGCACGGGAGCGGTCGACGGCGCTGAATTACAAATCACCGTCGATGCGGTCACCCACTACGCGACGCCCCATTTCGGCGGTTCGGACCCCGGCACCGGCTCCAACGGGAGCCTCGCCCCCGTCGCCGTCGGTCGCGGCATCTACGCGGGCACCGGCACGCTCATGGAATACACCGTCGTCGTCACCGTCTGGAACGGCTACGAACGCTACCACGACAACCCGCGCACCGTCGATATGACCCATTCGCATACCGAATATTTCGATACCGAGGATTGGATCGTCTCCGGCGTGGAGGTCTGGAGCCATGACACCCGCCAGATCGAGGGTAATCTCGTCGTCACGCCCAGCGGCGATCTCACGCTCATCGACTATACGCTCCGCCTCAACAGCACCGAAGCGTCGACATTTGCCGTGGAGGTCCATGCGGGCGGCGCGTTCAGCACTGCGGACGGGACGCTGATCACCAACGGCGACGACGGGATGCAGCCCTATTATTTCGTCGTCGACGAGACCGCGCGGCTACTATTAACCAATACGACCGTCAGCCATTGCGGCGACGCGACTGCCACCGACCCAGCGCAGCGCGGGCTCAGCGTCCGCACCGACCACAGCAAGATCGAGAATACCACTTTCGAGCAATGCGGGTACGCCGTCCAGTACATCGGTGTGAGCGCCGGCAGCGTCGAACGCTGTTCGTTTATTACCAATACCTACGGCTGGCATGCAGAAGAAAGCACCGGGCTCACCCTCGTCGATAGCCAGTTCCTATCGGGGGTCGCCGCCGTCTTCGCCGTGAACTCATCCTCGCTCCTCTTTCAGAACCTCACCGTCACCTCGTCCGCCTATGCGTTCGGGTTCGAATACTGCGATCTGGTCCACATCGAGCAGGCCACAATCTCGGCGGTCTCGAACGCGGCACTGTATACCGAGGATGGAAATGTGACCATCGCCAATAGCACGCTCGAGGCGCCGAACGTGTTCGAATGCTACCAGACATCGCTCGTCACCGCGACCAATGTCACATCCTCGGGCAATATGGTCTGCGTCGACGACGCCGTCATCCAGATGCTGTTCTATATCGATGTCTACGTCGAGGCGGGCGGCATCGGCGCCGCCGGCGCCGAAGTCCTCATCGTCGACGGGAAGACCGGCCCCGGCATACCGGCCTATGCCACCCCCTCCTTCGGCGGCACCGACCCCCAAACCGACACCGCGGGCCGTATCGCGCCGGTGCCGGTCTACGGATACCTCGTCACCGCCATGGGGCAAACCGACTATGCCACCGAGGTGGAGGTCTCCTTCGGCTACTATACCTTCCCGTCCAACCCGCGCACGCGGATACTCGCCACCTCGGTGACCGAATCGTTCGTCTCCGGCGACTGGGTCGTCTCCTCCGCACAGGGCTGGTCCGACGGCGTTATTACCATGGCCGGCAATCTCACCGTCACGCCCACGGGCAGGCTCACCTTCGAAAATTTCGCCCTCACCTTCGAATGCCTCTCGAGCGTACAGTACGGGATCACGATCCATATGGGCGGTGTCATGGAACTCGACGACACGCAGATCGGCGCACAAAACGCGGCTGCACCGTTCTATTGGCGCATCGAGAGTGGGGCGACGCTCAACGCCACCAACAGCACCATCTCGTACTGCGGCGACGCCGGTGCGCCGTTGGAATGGCAACGCGCGCTCTGGTGCGACGAGGGCGCTCTGAACCTCTCGGATTGCGCCATCCTCGGCACCGGTACCAATATCGGGTTGACGCTCAATAATACCCAGGGAGCGACGATCCAGGGGCTGACCATCGAGGGTATCGCCGTCGGGGTCCAGTTGTTGGGCTCTTCGCAGTGCACGCTCTCTCAAGTCGACATCAACGGGAGCGGGGACGGCGGCGAGAGCGGCCCGACGGATGGTCGTAAGGAGGAGCACGAAGAGGGCGGATACGACTCCATCGGTGTCCAGTGCGTCGATACGACCCATACCACCCTCGCCGACGCGACCATCGCGAATGTCAGTGTTGGCGTCACCGTCGACGGCGCCGCCACCGATCTCAATCTCACCACGCTGGTGCTCCACGACCTCCGCTGCGCGCTCGAACTGTCTGCGGAAAATGCCGTCGCTATCCGCGATAGCGTCATCGAACGCGCCGACTACGGTGCAAAGATCACCGGCACCGGCACCGCCGGCGGACCCGTTCACCAATTCGTCGGTTGCACATTCTCCGGACCGTTCGACGCCACGATGACCCTCGACGCGTACGGTGCCGCCGTCATCCTCGCACCCGTCGGGCTGACGGGCGACATCATCTGTGACCAATATTCGACGGTCTGGTTGCAACATTATCTTACCGTCGAGGTAACCACCCTCGACGGCGCCGCCGGCGGTGCGGAGCTGCTCGTCAGCGACGCCACCGGCACCATCTACGCCACCGGCACCTTCGGCGGGACGGACCCCGTCACCGGTGCCGACGGAACCATCCAGCATATACCGGTGGTCTACTGGATCGTGGATAACGGCGGCACCCATATCCACTCGGCCACCGTCGAGGTGGCGCTCCAGTACTATATGTTCGATGACAACCCGCGGACCGTCACCATGACCGGGGCAAGGACCGAATCCTTCACCTCGTACGACTGGGTGGTGACCGGCACGGAACTGCTGGGGAGCCAACGCATCCTCAGTGGCAACCTCGTCGTTGCTCCCGGCGCACAGTTGACCCTCGACGGCGCCACGCTCCAACTGGAGGGGAGCGATCATGGCGCGCTCGCACTAACGGTCTACGGCGGCGCCACACTCGACCTCACCGGTTCTACGATCACCGGTGCCGCCAACGGGACGCGGTATCGGTTCGTCGTCGAGGACGGCGCAACATTCACCGCAAAAGCGAGCACACTCCGCGATATCGGCGATCCGAACGCACGCGCAACGACGCCCACACGCTCGAGCGGGCTATGGCTCGATAGCGATTCGATCTTCATGCAGGATGTGACCGTCATCCAGACCGTACATCCCTTCATCTTCAACTCCTCCTCCGGCGCGCAGCTCATCGACTGTGGCGTCAGCTCGGCATCCGCCCCGCTCACGCTATTGGAGGGGTCGTCAGTCAGCTTCGAACAGTGCAGCTTCACATACAATACCCCGCCCTCGATCGAGCTGGACGGTCAATCCACGGCATCGTTCACCAATATCACCCTGGCCACCGACGCGGTGGTCTGTGCCAACGGCTCGATGGCGACCATCGCCAATACGCTCGCACTGGAGGTGCGGCTCGAGACGCTTGACATCATGGTCGAAAGCGTCGAGGTCGAGCTGGTCGCCAACGGCGTCACGCGCTACTCCAGTGCGTATTTCGGCGGTACCGACCCGCTCTCCGACGCGTCGGGCGAATTCCGGGATATCCTCGTACCGTACGGCGAATGGACGGCGAGCGGTTTTCATGAGGCAACGGCCACGCTCACCCTGCACCGTGGCGCGTACGCGTTCGTCGACGGCGCGGTGCACGACCTCGTGATGGGCCACTCACGATCGCTGACCATCTTCATGCAAGATACCGTGGCGCCCACCATGGGCACCGACGCATCGGACACCACCGCATTCACCGGCGACACATTCCATTTCAGCCTCCCCGTCACGGACGAGTTCTCGACACCGACGGTCAGCGTCCAGTACCAGTTCGAGTCTGAGAGCGTGGCGCAAGATCAAGTGAGGCTGGTGCTCACCGAAAGCAATGGGATATTTATTGGCGAGGTCGCAGTGCCAGCGAACGCCACCCATCTCCATTATTCCTTTCTTGCAGAGGACTGGAACGGGAACACGAACGCTACGACGACCACCGAGCTTGCGGTTGTCGATACCATCCGACCGATTTTCGGCGTCGACCTCAGCGCCGCATCGGCCACCACCGGCGATATTTTCGGGTTCCGCATCCAATGCATCGACAATATCGAGGTGGACAGGGTCCATGTCGAATATCGGTACGGCACCGGCGCATCCACCAATGTCACCATCCTGGAGGACGGGAACGCCGCGGGTGAATACTACGCATCGATCGTTATCGCCAACACCACCGAACCGTTCTCCTATGCGTTCGCCATGGTGGACACCGGCGGAAACTGGCGCGAGGTTGCGCCCGTAGAGATACCGGTGGTGGACAACGACGCACCGGTCTACCTCGAGCTCGCGCTTCCGCCCACTGGCACCACTGGCGATGGCTACCATGCGACGGTTCGGGTGATGGACAATATCGGGCTGAATAGGACCGAGGCGGTCTATTGGTACGGCGACGACAGTGGCAGCATGGAATATATGGTACTGGATATGGACGATTCAGGCGCCGGAGAATACAATCTGACACTCACGCTCAACCACACACTCGAGGAGCTCCACCTCCTCTTCAATGTCACCGACGAGGCCGGGAACTGGAACCGATCCACCCAAATTGACATCGTGATGATCGACAACGATGCGCCGGTCTTCGGCGACGATACCAGCGCGCCATCCGCCACCACTGGCGACGCGTACAACTTCGGCGTGATCGTCGAGGACAATATTGCGCTGGGCGCAGTGGCGGTGGAATATTTATTCGAGAACACGACCACCGCGACGATCGCACCGCTGGCACATCATGAGCACGACCCGGACGGGTTCTACGGCGCCACCGTCTCTATCCCGCACGATTCGCTCGCAGCCCTCCTCTACCGCTTCATCGCCAACGATACCGCCCACATTCCCAACACCAACCACACCGCGAACCGGACGGTGCATGTCTACGACAACGACGCACCCAGCATCGAAAGGGACGCGACACCGACCACCGGCGGTACCGGCGACGCGTTCACCTTCGTCGTCGACGCCAGCGATAATATCGGGGTCGACTCCGTGAGCGTCGAGTACTGGTACACGACCGAGCGACGGGGTGCGCACCATTCCGCAACGCTCGAGCCCGATGGACCAGAGCGGTTCAGTACCACGATCACGCTCGCGGCGAACACTACCGCTTCGTTGAGCTATCGGTACCGTTGCGCCGATAATTCGGGCAATAGCATCCAGACCTCAACGAGGAGCGTGAGCATCGAGGACAACGACCGCCCGAGCCTCCTCGACGATCGATCGGCGGCTACCGCCACCACCGGCGACCCGTTCGCGTTCGAATTCGTCCTCATGGACAATATCGCAGTAGAGAGTGTCACGGTCGACTATTGGTTCGATAACGGAACAGATCTCCACGGACCCTGGACCATCCCATTGCATATGGATGAGGACGATACCGGCATCGCCGCGCCGTTCCCGCCCAGTATTTGGAACGGTTCCATCGTCCTCGCCGTCAACGCGAGTGGGGAGCTGGTCTATCAGGTCACCGTGAGCGACCCGAGCGGCAATGTGAACCGAAGCGCGCCGCAACAGATCGCGGTCGTCGACAACGACCCCCCCCTCGTGACCGACCGAAGCGCGCCGTCGGCCACCACCGGCGACCCGTACGGACTCGTCGTCGATGTTACCGAGAATACGGATCACGCCCCCACCGTTCACGCGGTCTATTGGTACGGAGAACGAAACGATACATCCAACCGCACCGCCATCGTGCTCACGCACGACGACGATGCCGCGGTTTCGCTCCAACCGACCGATGGCGGGCGCATCTGGCATTATCATGCGACTTTGCATATCCCGCACGAGGATACCGATCTCTGGTACTATTGGGTCGTTGCGGACCGTGCCGGGAACCGCTATAACAGTTCCTCCGCGCCGCAGCGTATCGTGGTCCTCGATGACGACGCGCCCAGCGCACGATTCGCGCTCGACGAAAGCTATCCGCTTGGCGCGACAGTCACCCTGGATGCCACGAACTCCACCGACAATATCGGGGTGGTGAACGCAAGCTGGGAGATCGGTTACGATCATGAGGACCCACTGGAGACCCAGACGCTTTACGGCATCTATCAGCAGTACGCATTCCTCCGTGCGGGGAGCTATCGCGTGACGCTGACGGTGCGCGACCGCGCCGGTCTCAGCGACTTCCTCATGCTGAATGTGACGATCAGCGGCGCGGCGGATCGTGAGCCGCCGCTGGCGGTTGCCGGCGAGGACCGCGCGGTGACCAGCGGCACCACCGTCACATTCGACGCCAGCGCCTCCACCGACGATCTCGGCATCGTCAACTATACCTGGACATTTTCCTACGATGGCGCCAGCCAGGTCCTTTATGGTCCCACGCCGAGCTTCAGCTTCACCACCGTCGGCCAATACACGGTCACCTTGACGGTACGCGATGGGGTGGGCCATACCGGCGAGGACACACTTCTCGTCACGGTGACCGAGCAGCCCGACCGCATCGCGCCCACCGCCCGTGCGGGTGACGCCCAGACCGTCTATGTGGATGACGCGGTATCACTGGACGGGAGCGCATCCTCCGACGATGTCGGGATCGCCCGCTATCGATGGCGCGTTCTCTCACGACCCGACCTCGGCGTAAGGACCGGTTCCTCGC
Organism: uncultured archaeon; assembly: GCA_964609045.1. GTDB lineage: Archaea > Thermoplasmatota > Penumbrarchaeia > CAZSUE01 > CAZSUE01 > CAZSUE01. The sequence continues at coordinate 6,626 of CAZSUE010000112.1, forward strand.
CGAGCTTCACCTTCCACGAACCGGGTGAGTACACGATCCAGTTGACCGTGGAGGATGCGTGGTACAATAGCGACAACGACACGGTCAGGATCACGGTCATCGCGCGCGATCACCCGCCGCTGCGCGAGAACGGCCGCTATTACCCGACATCTGGCACCACCGACACGACCTTCACCTTCATCGTGGTCTATACCGATACGGAAGGCGCCATGGGGAATGTCTCGCTCTGGGTCGACGGCGTCGAGTACCCCATGGTACCGGACGCGCATGATACCGATGCGAGCAACGGCATCGCCTATACCTACACCACCACGCTCAGCGCGGGCGACCACGATTATTATTTCACCGCCGACGACGGCGCGCTCACCGCGGAGGGCTCATCTGCCGGCGAGGACCGGGGGAAGCAGACCTCCAGCGTCGACCCGACCGTCGAGCAAGCCGGCGACGGCGACGCATTCGGGTCGATCTTCGTGATCCTCGGCATCGTCATCGCGATCATCGTGGCCATCGTGGTCCTCGGCATCGTTATCAGCACGCGACGGCACGCCCGCGATTATTCCGGAGAGGGCGCGGCGGTGGCAGTAGAAGAGGTAGAACCACTCCAGATGATGAGCGGATCCGAGCTGGAGGAGGGCGACGAGGAGGAGATGGCTGCACTCGACGGGGAGATGGCCGCGCTGGAGGAGGAACTGCTCACTGCTGAAGAGATCGAAGTGGCTAAAGAGGCGTTTGCCGCAGAGGAGGTCGAAGAGGAGTACACCGCGATAGCCGGTGCGGAGGGGATGGGAAAACTGGTGGATGAGGACGAGGGGGTAAAAACGGTTGAACCAGCAGTGGAACGGTTCCCCGCCACCACCGCGATGCGGTGCAATGTCTGTCTCGGCACGATCAAGCCGGGGCTGATCGTGATCCGCTGCGCCTGTGGCAAGAAATACCACGAGACCTGCGCCGCACGGATCGAACACTGTCCCGCATGTGGGTTGGACCTGCGTCCCCATGTGGACGAATCGGCGCTCGGGCCCACCTCCACCATCGACCTCGAGGCGCTCATGGCCGAGCAGGCGGCGGAAGCGGCCCTCGAAGCAGAAGACGAAATGGACCAACCGCAGATCATCACACTCGAGTCCGCGGTGCGCTGCGGAAGCTGCATGGGCGCCATCAAGCCATCTTGGCCCATCGTCCAGTGTGTCTGTAAGAAGCGCTATCACGAGTCGTGCGCCAAGCGGATGGGGTACTGTCCCAGTTGCGGGTACGATTTCTCCGCGCTGTTCGAGGAGGAGGTAAAGGAGGAAAAGGAGGTAAAGGACGAAGCGGGGGAAGAAGGTCCAGAGGATCCAGAGGATCCAAAGGATCAAGAGGGGTTCGGTCACGAGGATTTGGAGGCGTTCGACGATGTGGACGAGTTCGACGACGACCTCGATATGGATTTCGAAGCGATCCACCGCGCATTCGACATAGACGAGTAAGAGTTCGCCGGGGTGGACGATGACGACGAGCGCTGAGATCTTGGATCCATCCCAAGAATTCGCTCCTTTGTCGCAACGCAGCGATCTCGCCTCATGTATCTGTAAGCGGTCCAGACACGGTCGGTGGTTTTAACTGAGCTCGAGCTCTTCGCCGAGCCAGAACTCGAGATCGATAGATCGAAGATGTTTGGGCTTATAGGCCCGCCGTCGACCCGTCTCTGCGATAGATCGCATGCTTTTCGAGTGCGGTGCGATCCGTATCGCCGTCGCATATGCCTTTCGCGCCGCATCGCGCCGACCGAGAAGGTCGTAGACGCGGGCACTCCAGAGGTGTTCCAACGCCGTTTTATACGGTCGCTGTGGGTAGTCGAGCGCGGCCTGGAAATGTGCGAGCGCATCGTTGTAGCGCTCGCGCTGGAGCGCGACCATGCCGAGGAGATGATGGATGATCGGCTCTTCGGGGTCGCATGCCACGGCGTCCTTCAATCCTGCATATGCCCCTTCGAGGTCATGGGCACGATACGGCTCCAATGCGGCGGTGATATGTGCGAGTGCGGCGAATCGCGGATCGTTGCGAAAGGGGTTGCCCTCGAGCGGTGTGGGCTCATGGGTCGGTCGAGTGGAGTCGGTCGCGCTCCTACAACGGGACAAACGCCGCTGCGCGGGCCACACTGGATCGTCATCGTCGAAGTGGAACGGTATATAATCGCTGTTGCAGACCGGCGCGCGTCCGTTCGCCACATAGAGGAGCCGATCCTCGGGGCACAGCACGACAGCTTGAAGATTGAGGAGCTGTACGACCATATCGCCGATGGATCGTGTTTTATGCAGATGGGGGTCGAAATGGTCACCGAGGAACGCGGCGGCCAGCGCGGCGTCGATCTCTCCATAATGCGCGCGTGCCAGCTCGGTCATGCTATGGAAGCGTGTATGGCTATTGGCGATGAGCGATTCGTTCATGACCACCTCGGTGGCCTGGAGTGTGGGGGTGGTATAGGTATTGGCCACGACAATGGTATCGTCGCTGCATTCGCGGACCTGCATCTTATTTGCGGAGAGTTCCACCGCCACAGCAAAGGGGTGCGGCGGTGTGGCGTTTGAGTCCGAGAGCCCGACGGTCCAGCCCGCGTTGGGTGGGTTGGCGCGGAGGACCTCCAATGCCTCTGGTATCGTCGCGGCGTTGCGTATCACCAGCGCTCCCAGCGTCAATACCGGCGGTCCGTCGAGGCCGATGTCGTTGCTGTAGTTCTGATGCAGCGCGTAACAGAGCCCATCCTCGTTCATGGCGCTGAGGCATGCGAACGGCACGCCGGCGGCGGAGACGGAGACGAACCGCTTTTTATCCTCCGGATGGTAGTATATCACCGTCTGATACGGTTCCCAGTAATTGATGCCCATGAAATCCATATTGCGCGCGTGGACCAGTTTGCCGTCGCTCGTTGCGGCACCGGTAGCAACGAGCGAGGTGCACCCGAATGCGAACCCGAGATTGCGATCGCGATCGCGATCGATACGATGCGGCACCTCTTTGGCCGGTGAGTCGCCAAGCGCGGCGCCATCGTGAGCGCGCACTTCTCGCTTCGCATAGAACTTTCCGACGAGATAGGAGGTGAGATCGGGGGTGATAAATGCTTCGAGAAGCGGGTCGAGCTCGAGCTGTGCACCGGCGGCGAGCCCTTCGAGCTCCTCGCGACAGTCATCGGGAAGGTTGGCGACGATCGGTTGGATCACGCGCTTGCGAAGGTAGCGTTTGGCGATGCTGCTGACGAACCCCGGCCATCGGTTCAGCGACGATTTTGCGACGAGGTCGTCGATGATAGTCTGGAAGAACGCCAGCGGGCCGTTTCTGATCTCGCGCTTGAGCAGCGCGCCGTGCTGGTAGCCCATCTCATAGGGGCTCCCTTCGAGATGGAGGATATGGAGCCCGGCGCGTGTTTGAAGCCGTCCCCTCCCACAGACGAGTTGATCGCCGTCTCGCTGCACCGGCCAGTGTTTCTCCGTCATATAACCGACGCACAATGAAGTGATGGATAGAAAAGGTTTTGGAAGCCAGCGGGGTGCGGGGTGCGGTTAGCGGGGTGCGGTTAGCGGTGTGCGGGGAGCGGTTTGCGGGGAGCGG
>CAZSUE010000113.1:0-10203 GCA_964609045.1 uncultured archaeon
CAATGTTCGCAGAAAGGAAGTCCAAAGGAACCCTTTCTGCTGAATATTGGCGGAGTCATCATTTTCCTCTCCGGCAATGTTCGCAGAAAGGAAGTCCAAAGGAACCCTTTCTGCTGAATCCAAAAAGTTCGAGTACCAGAACTTCGCGCACCCGATACGCAATGGGTTGGCGGTCAGCATCGAGTTGCGGCCACGCGCGTTATACGCCCGAACTGCCCCTTATGGTTCGACCGTTGAGTTTCGACCGTTGATCCGAATCAAATGCCATGAAACGAAACTTCCATTGATGGCGTATGTGAAGGGGTATTGTGTTTCAGGGAAGATAAATGAAAACGAACGGGGGATGGGGCGGCCCCACCCCCCAAACCCTAACCCCCTCCAAACCAAACCAAACCAAATCAAACCAAACCAAATCAAACCGATTCGGATCGGATCGGATCGGATCGATGATCTCCGCGCCTGTTTCTTATTTCAATATCTGGCGCGCGATCACGATCCGCTGGATCTCGCTGGTGCCCTCACCGATCTCGCACAGCTTCACATCGCGGAACATCCGCTCCACGGGGAACTCCTTCGTATAGCCGTACCCGCCGTGGATCTGCACCGCTTTCGTCGCCACGCGCATGCCGACCTCCGATGCGTAGAGCTTCGCCATGGCCGACTCCTTCGTGACCCGCAAGCCACGGCTCTTCTTCTCGGCGGCGCGGTAGATCAGCAAGCGCGCCGCCTCGATCTCCGTCGCCATATCGGCGAGCATCCACTGGATACCCTGAAAATTCGAGATCGGACGCCCGAACTGCTCGCGGTCTTTGGCATAGTTGAGCGCTTCCTCGTACGCGCCCTGGGCGAGCCCGAGCGCCAGCGCGCCGATACTGATCCTGCCCCCGTCGAGGATCGCCAGCGTATTCTTGAACCCCTCGTTCAGGTTGCCCAGCAGGTTCTCTTTCGGGATGCGACAATCATCGAGGATCAGCTCATGCGTATCCGACGCACGCAGCCCGAGCTTGTTCTCTTTGCTGCCCGGCTCGAACCCGGGCGTACCCTTCTCGACGATGAACGCGCTGACGCCGTGCGTTTTCTTCGAACGATCGGTGCTGGCCATGATCACCGCGGTTTCGGCCACACCGCCGTTCGTAATGAAGGTCTTGTTCCCGTTGAGCACCCACTCGTCGCCGTCGAGCACCGCCGTTGTCTTGAGCGCGCCGGCGTCGCTCCCCGAGCCCGGTTCGGTAAGGCCCCATGCGCCGAGGTGCTCCCCTTTCGCCAGCGGTACGAGGTATTTTTGTTTCTGCTCCTCGGTACCGAACGAATAGATATGGTTCGAGCAAAGAGAGTTGTGCGCCGCAACGGTGATGCCCATGGACCCGTCCACCCGCGAAAGCTCCTCGACCGCGATGGCGTACCCGATATAATCGACACCGCCGCCGCCGTACTTCTGCGGGAAGATGATGCCGAGGAGGTTCTGAGCCGCGATCTTCTTCACCAGTTCCATAGGGAACTCTTGCGTTTCGTCGTATTCCGCGGCCACCGGTTTGATCTCGCGCTCCGCGAACTCTCGTACCATCTGCCTGATCATCTGATGTTGTTCGGTCAATTGAAAATCCACACGCTCACCTTCGTTACGATCGTCTTTAGTTACTATGGATCGTAGTAATATACAATGCATAGCACTGGCCGTATTAAAGTTTGTCTATGACCGCGGCTGCGCCCTCTTCTCCTCGTTCGCTCTTTTTATTCGTTGCCTAGCGAGGAGAAGGCATCCAGCGTCGGCTGGTGCGTGGTCAGTTCTCGCGTTTCGTCGATATCGATGATATGGCGCACACGCCATCCACGGTCGTAGAGCGCCTGTGCGATGAATCGTCGGTGACAATTATTGGGGTCGCGCTCGGCGCAGAGGAATGCGGCGCTGGCGTCGCGCGGGAGGGCGCGCGCGATGCGTTCGAGCATATGCACTCCACCTTCGAATCGTTCGGTCCGGATATAGCTCGCATAGGGCTCCTCTCGCAGCCCGCCGAGATCGATGATGTGACGGTACGCGATATCTGCGCGCTGTAATGCACGATCGAGCGGCTGGCGGTTGTACTCCTTAATATGTGATTGTGGGGAGGTTCGGACATCGACGACGGTGCTGACGGCATAATGGTTTAGGAGTGCGATGAACGCGTCGATCGAGCGGTTCGAATACCCGATGGAGAATATGGTCGGTTTCGTCGCACGGCCTCCGTATTGTGCGCTGGGACGATGGGGTGACGGCGCATCGACGATTAGCAGTGACGATGAGAGAAGAAATGGGGTGATGTTGATCCGTCGCGGTTATCGCGATCAGAGCGAGATCTTCCAGACCAATGCGAGGGAGAGATCCTCGGTCTTGTTGATCTCGGGGAAGACGATCCTGCTGTACATGCGTCCCTCTTCTTCGGCATTGAAGAGCCCGGCCTCGCAAAGCGCGCCGTTACATTCCTCGAACCCGAAATTGACCGCGAGCGTGATCTCGGCGTCCTTTCCGCCCTTCAGCTCGTTCCAGTCCAGTTCCTGCGGCATGCCGCGGCCGAGGAATTGGGCGGTGACCAGTTGTGACTGCTCATTGATACGATTGACGAGGAAATCCGGTGAGCTCCGGCGCATATTGACGCCGCGATATTCTTCGTTGGACGCGTCGCCGACATTGATATCGTAGATCATGATATCCACCGCCTTGCGGCCCGAACTGGAGATCTTGACCATGATATCGTTCCCTTGCACCCCCGCCTCCTTGGCGATGAGCTTGACCACTTCGTTCCCGCGGCTGTTCTGGAGCACGAGCGATGCGCCGCTCTCGGGCGAAAAGGTATTGGTCTGGAACGTCTTCCGCGGGGATAGTTCGTCCTCGAGGTCGAGGTCGGCGGGCATGACCTCCGAGCCACCGGAGCCGAGCGCCACGTGCGAGATCGGGGCTGCCTCCTCGCCGCGGAAGACATCGGCCATAAGTGATTTCCCGTCGGATACGACAAGATTGGAACCTTCATGCCGACGGACACAGTTTCCCGCCCGGTCGAAGAGCGCGATACGGACGTGGCCACGAATAGCATTGTTCAAAGTCATGATCCCCACCAATTGTGATATAATATAATAAGTAGATGCAAGTAGATGCAAGTAGATGCGCTAGATCGTCGATGGAATGGAGCGATCGTTCCCAATGTGAGTATGGAACGCGTCTGATATCAGCCCATTCGGAAGAGCCCACCGAAATCCCATGAGACGGGCGCAGGAGTGGGAAAAGGATGCGGATTCGACTATTTACAATTTATGGTTTCCGCGCTGGAACGCGCGTTGCGGGAACATTTGCCCGCCGGTCGAACACGCGCTCATTCGGTGCGCTGTGCGCATCTCAGCTCGGCGCGCCCGCCATGGATGGGACCGATCGGTCAGAGACGACGTCGAACATGCCACTATGACCGTGTTGTGCAATGGCATCCGTAACCTTTAATGTGTACCGCGCCATACCCGAACTCACAGTTCAGTATTTAAACGACCCACCGCCTCCCCGATCGCCGTTCCCATACGGCTCGAGGGGGATAGGACCCAGCATGCAATCGAGCATCCTCTCCGACGGTGTAGAGAAACTGATACGATGCTCTCGATCTGGAATGTCACGAACCTCTTTACCGCCATCGCCATCGCGGTCGCTGCGGTACCGCTCCTCATCCAGCTCTATTCCCTCGCCCGTGGGCACGAGACGACGAACCTCTGCATGGATTGCCAGCAATGTGTTGCGGTCTGTCCCGTGCGCAAGGCGGTCAAGCAGGAATATATGGGTCCCCGCGGGATCATGATCGCAGCGCGGTCCGGCAACCGGCGAATGGCCGAAAAGGGACGTATCTACTCCTGTACATCCTGTATGAGCTGTGTGGACGCCTGCCCCCGCGGACTGAATGTGAAGCACGATATGGACCATCTCCGCGCCGCGCTTGCCAAAGAAGGTATCGGGCAGATGGGCGCCCACAAGCACATCATCAAAATGGCGAGCAAGCACGGGAATGTGTTCGACGAGAAACCGCGATGGAAGCCGGACATCAAGAAGCAGAAAGAAAAGATCGACAGCTTCTTCGACACATACGCTTCCATCATGAACATGGACCGTGAACGGTCCGCGGTCGAAACTGATACCGATACCGATACCGATACCGATACCGGTGCCGAAACGGGTGGATCGAGTTCCGAGAATGGGGGAGATTGACACCATGAGAGCGATGCAAAGCGCATGCGTGAGGCGGCACCGATCGAGAACGACGAATTCGAAGAAAATGGGTATATAGACCGAGAGGCAGGGGCGACCGCTGTGGTTGAGCATGTGACAACACGGGCGATACGATCGAAGACCGCCGACGATGTGGGGCCGTTCATCCTCTATGAAGGGTGTACCATGTCGCGCCGGATGGTCGGGTCACGCTATGCAGCACAGTTCGTGCTCGATAAATACGGTTTCGATTACGAAACATTGGATAAAGAGCGCTGCTGTGGTGCACCGGTCCGCCGGTCCGGTGGTGAGGACGAAGCCGACAAGCTACGGGACTATAACCTCGACCTCGTCGTCCGCGCCGGGCATCGCACCCTCGTGACCGCATGTCCGGGATGTGGGTCGCAACTCAAATCTGCCGCCGCCGAGGCGCGCGGGATCACGGTGGTCCATTATGTGCTCCTCATCTATCTTCTCGCAAAGAACAACGAGCTCTATCTTCCCGAGCACATGCGGGAGATACCACCGCTCAAGGTCACCGCACACAACCCTTGCCATCTCCATCGCGGGATGGGCGTGAGCCTCGGGTACGGCTCCGAGGCGGAAACAGAGGAGATCGACAGCGTGGACATCTATCGCACCATCTGTGACGCCTTCCCGATGCTCGAGTATGTGGAGATGCCGGAAAAGGATAGCTGCTGTGGCGCCGGCGGCGGTGTCAGGGCCTCGCAAAAAGACCTCTCCTACAAGATCAGGGAACGTAAACTGCGCCATATCGAGCGCGTCGATCCGCACATCTGTATGGCTGCCTGTCCATTTTGCGAGCTACAGATCGACGAAGGATTGCGCGGGTTGCAAGAGGAATATGAGGACGCGTGCGCCGCCCGCGCGCTGACGCCGCAAGGAATGATCGCCGTGATGTTTACGGACCTCGACCAGTCCCTAATGCAGTTGGGATCCGGATCATAAACTGGCAAAACGAGATCCATCGTAAGATGCGAGGGGTGGGTCCGACCGAAAGATCGAAACGATGAACGGACGACAATAACGAGAAACGGGGCGCACGAACATGGAATTGGCATGGGATATGAGCTTGATCTACTGGATACTTCTCATCGTCGGCGGTTTTTTCGTCGTTCTCCAGTTCAAGCTCATGATCTGGCCGGGGACGAAGGGCGAGATCATCGCCTTCCAATCGTTCGAAGCGGCAGATTGCACCCAATGCAAAAGTACCGAGGGCGGTAGGGCCAGCATCGAAGTGACCGTGCTCACCGAGGCGGGCGATATCACCACCGCCGAGGTCAGCCCATGCATGATCTGCATGAACAAACTGGCGGTGGGCAGTATTGTGGGCATCACGCGCTTCGGGAAGCGCCTCATCGCGCAGCCGCTCATCTCACTGAGGCAAAAACCACGACTGGAGACGGACGACGCATGATCGGGCATCAATGGGACGGACCGTGGTCGAAGTGGTGGAACGATAATGCACATCACATTCACATACGGGGTGATCCATCGTGATTGGAGGAAAGGGCGCCAATACGAGCCGCTCGAAGAGGCCGGTACATGGCCATGGTCTCTTCCGCGTTGTCTCATCACGGAGTGGTCGACGGGCGTTGACCTTCATCGTCCTCGGTGTATTGATCATCTACGGTATCATCGCCACCGTCTCGCCGGTGGAAAATCGCGCAACCTATCCCGGCGATCCCAGCTATCCCAGCTATCCCGGCATGAACGACCCACCGGCGGGGCCCGATACCACGCTCGGGACAGTGGCCGACCGCGACACTGACACCGAGAACGGGTCATCCATCCCGGCTGGGCAACACCATCGGGGCGCCGATATGTTCCTGAAGCGTCGTCGTGACGAACGGAGCGTAGCTGCCGCATGGGTCGAGGAGAACGGGAGCGGGCGTGCAGGAACCACCGCCCCCATCGAGGGCGATGTCACCTGGTCTGCGGACCGTGTCGTCAATACCACCGTCGAGGTCAAGCCATCGGGCTCGTTGACCATTGCACCGGGCGTGAGCGTCCAGTTCGAGGAGGGGATCGGGCTGGATGTGAAAGGGCGGCTCATCGTCGCGGGCACTTTCGCCGCGCCGGTGGAGCTCACCGGCAACCTCTCGCAGAACGCGTATTGGCGCGGGATCAATCTCATTAATACCAACGCCAAGGGCAATCGGGTCGAGAACGCCACCATCGGGTTTGCCACCAACGGCATCATCGCGACCAACGCGTCGCTTTTCATGAACGATACCATCGTCAAGTACTGTGGCACGGGAGCACAGGTCGGCGTGGGGGTTCGCATCGAGGACCGGAGTAACGCCACGCTCCGCAACTGCTCGCTGCGCTATAATTACGACGGCGTCCGGGTCGACGACGCCAGTATCCTGTTGGATCGAACGACCATCGTCCACAGTCACGATACGGCGGTCACCGCCGCGCGGCATCGTGCATTTGCGGTCCGCTCCTGTAATATCTCCGAGAACGGCGCGGGGATCGTTATCGAGGAGGCCACAGCAACGGCCGAGGTCGTCGCGAGCACCATCGTCGGCAACGCGCGCAACGGTATCAACGCCTCGGCGCCGCTGGTCATCGAACGGTCACTCGTCGCCGGTAGCGGCCAGTGGGGCATTCGCGTCGTGGAAGCGGCGCTCACCATCCGGAATATCAGTTATATCGAGAACAACCGCACCAACGCCCGCGGCGACCTCGCCGTGCTCCGCTCATTTTCCGTCAATGTCTCGTCGGGGCATACGGGCGAAGCGCTCGACGAGGCCGAGGTCTCTGTGGTCAACCCCACGCTGGGCGCGCTGCGCGGAAAGAGCGGCGATGCGTTCGTGGTCACACTCTATAATATCACGACGAACTATAATCTCTCCACCGCACAATGGGAGACCCAGCGCACGAATTTCTCGTATTCGGTGATCGCCACCTACCAGGATATGGTGAACTGGACGCGGCTCTCGCCCCGTCCCGGCCAGACCCTCGATATCCAGCTCTTTGCGCCGCAGGCACAGGAAGCCGGGTTCACGGTAAAGTTCGCCATCGGGCTGGTTGCGCTCATCCTCTTTTTCGCCGTGATCATCCTCTCCCTGCTTGGGATCATCCCGCAGGATCGGCTGCCCATCCAACCCGCACTCGTGGTCATGACCTTCATCATCGTCGGATTGGTGTTCATCGCTCATCTGGCCGATCCGAGCATCGAGCTGGTGAGCCCGTTCGATCTCGAAGGCCAGGTCATCATCCACCCGATCACCGCACTGGCGGCGGGGTTCATGGTGGCCGGTGCGCTGGAGGCGGCGGGCGCATTCGAGGCGGCGGCCGACGCGCTCAACAAGCTCGAGAAGGTCAAAATCCTCGGGATCACGGGCACGGTCACGATCCTCATCAACCTCCCCACGATCATCGCCATGCCCTGCGGTCGTATCCTCGCCGCGGCACTCATGCCCGCCGCGCTCTATTTCGGATATCGCGTCGCGCGCAACCTCGACGACCCGCGGATGGTCGGCGTCATCGTATTCGCGTTCATCGTCAACGCCGCAGCGAGTTGTGGCCCCTCACCATTGGGCGGCATCGGGACCATCGGCGAGGGGATGACACGGCTCCCCATCGGTTCGTATAACGATGCGCAGCAGGTGGGGATCATGTTCGCCACCGGCGTCTGTGCCTTGGTCATGAAGTTCGTCACGCCGCTCCTCCCCGCCGATCTGAAAGAGGACGAAGAGAGGCGCAAGGAGGAGGAGGAACGCATCGAGCGGCATGCGGCCGCCGCGCGAAAACCCAGCGCGCCGGATCGCGGACCGAAGGAGCGCACCGAGGCGGAGGCGCCGACCGAAGCGGAGGCGCGCGATGTGAGCGTGCCAACGATCACCTCGGATATGGACGAGACCGAGCGCGCGGTGGTCAAAGCCCTCGCCAAGAATCCGAAGGCGACATTAAAGGAGGTGGCGGCCGAAACCGGCCTTCGCATCGACGAGATCAAGGACCACTATGTTGCACGGAAGCGCGCGATCCTCAAAGGTGGGAAGAACGGTGCCGCAAAGAGCGGGTCGAAGGTGGGCGAGAAGAAGAAAAAGAAAAAGAAGGAGGAGGAGAAGGGGGACGGGAAAGAGGAAGCTCCCGCAGCGAAGGATGATCGTGACCCCGATGCGGTGCTGGCCGACGAGATCGCGCGGCTATTGGAAGAGAACCCCAAGCTCAGGTTGAAAGAAGCGGCGGAGGCGGTGGGGAAGGATACATCCGAGATCACGAAGGTCTATGTCGAAGAAAAGCGGCGGGCGATGGGGAAAGAAAAGAAGAACGAGGGGGGAAGCTAAATGGCATCGGTATGGAAATGGATGAAGGGGATGGAGAAACAGCTGCGACGCGGCTATATCTCACTTGCGATCTTCATGCTGGTGCTCTCGATCACCCTCGTCGTGCAGCCCAAGATCCCGATCCAGACCATCCTCATCGCACTTGCGATCACGATCATGATCATCGGCCAGGCGAAGCTGCAAGATCTCGTGGCGGGGGTCATCCTTCACCCGATCATGGCGATGACCGCCGGGTTCCTCATCGCCGGTGCCATGGGCCTCGCCGGCGGGTTCGAGGTGCTCCTCACGCTCCTCGAAGGGCTCGCGAACTGGCAGATCGGTGGGTTCGTCGTGCTCGGGTATATCGGTGTGGGCGTGATCCTCGTCAATATCCCCACCATCATGCCCATGCCCTGCGGCCGTATCCTCGCCGCGGCGTTGATCCCCGGCGTGTACAAATACGGCGAGGCGCTGGCGCTCAGCTATAGCATCGACCCCAACGCCTCCGATATCGGTGAGGCGATGCGCGGGTTGCTCATTATATCGTCGCTCCTCTCCGCGTTCATCGTCAACGCAGCGGCGAGCTGTGGGCCGTCGCCGCTGGGCGGCATCGGTGGTATCGGCGAAGGGAACATGGGTGTCGAGATCGGTTCCTCGGGCAAATCGCAGGCCACCGGCATCATCATCGCCACCGGCATCACCGCCCTCGTCATCGCACTGATCGTCGCACCGATCCCAGGCTAACTGGATAACTGGATAACTGGATAACTGGGCAAAAATGAATACGAGACTATGTGAGACCATGACCGCCTCCAAGCTCCAGATAGATGAAAGGAACGGACGAGACCGTTCGCCCCACCTTACGCTCGCCAGTACCAGTGCTCGTTTTGGTGCGAGATCTATTACCATCGTAGCAACGAGCACGAACCCCCAATACCTATACTCATACATATACTCATATCTATACTCATATATACACTCACACCTATACCCATACATATACTTATAACTGCGATCATATCTATACTCACATCTATACTCATATTCACAATCACACCTATACGCTATATCGATACCTTTTATTGCGGTGATATTGAATGGTAGATAAAACCGAAAAGCCGTTGGGCAAGGCGGAACCCGACTCGCGCCTCGACCTCAAGGCACCCGCACCGGAGCACGACTCACGGTTGAAGCATACGATCCTTCCGTTGGCCATCCTCATCGTCGGCTTGATCGGCGGTTACTATTTCGGATATCTCGCAAACAACACACGCGAGCTCATGTGGCTGAAAACGCCCGCACTCCTCCTCGAGATGGTCCTGTCCGGGATCGCTTGCGGCGTGATGATCAACATCGCGCTGGGGAGGAAGGTCTCCGATATCGGCGGATGGGTCGGGGGCGCCCTCGTCGGGCTACTCATGTTCATCCTCTGAGGAATTCGGGATACGATCGACGAACGTAGATCAGATGTGGTACAGATACAGAAAACGGTGATCAACGATGGCAGAGCATTCATGGAAAGTGCCGATAACGATGATCGTTGCAGGAATATTATGCGGTATCATGCTCTGGGTCGCACTGGGGCTGGTAGCGGTCAGGCAAGGGTCGGAGGCGTTCACCCTCGCATCGCTCATCGGCGCCTGCATCGGCGGCGCGCTCACAGGCATGATCATGCATCTACTGGGATGA